>NZ_JAPDBE010000054.1:0-24549 GCF_027705025.1 Aeromonas sp. D3
AATCGGCTCAAACATGAAGAAATGAAATGACTGAGTCAGCCGAGAAGAATTTCCCCGCTTATTCGCACCTTCCCTAAGTTGTAAAACTGAATTATTCACTCAGGGTTGACCATGTCTCCCATAGAATAAAATTTTCTTATAAAAAACGCCCCCCATCTTTCGATGGAGGGCGCTTTGTTATTCCAGCTATTGGGCCAAACCAGCCCAATATTTAGCTATTACAGGGACTCTGCGGTAGCAACCACGTTTTCCACGGTAAAGCCAAATTCCTTGAACAGCAGCTCTGCCGGTGCAGACTCACCGAAGGTGGTCATGCCGATGATCTTGCCGCCAAAGCCCACGTACTTGTACCAGTAGTCGGCGATGCCCGCTTCGATGGCCACGCGCTTGGTGACGGAAGACGGCAGGACGGACTCCTTGTACTCGGCAGACTGGGCGTCGAATACGTCGGTGGCCGGCAGGGAAACCACGCGCACGGCGCGGCCCTTGGCAGTCAGCTGCTCATAGGCGGCCACGGCCAGCTCCACTTCGGAACCGGTGGCGATCAGGATCAGCTCCGGGGTGCCGGCGCAGTCTTTCAGCACATAACCACCCTTGGCGGTATCGGCCAATTGCTGGGCGGTACGGTCCATCTGGGGCAGGTTCTGGCGGGAGAAGATCAGCGCAGTCGGGCCGTCCATACGCTCGATGGCGTGCTTCCAGGCGATGGCGGATTCAACCTGGTCACATGGGCGCCAGGTGCTCATGTTCGGGGTCAGACGCAGGGAGGCGATCTGCTCGACCGGCTGGTGAGTCGGGCCATCTTCACCCAGACCTATGGAGTCGTGAGTGTAAACGAAGATGGCGCGCTGCTTCATCAGGGCGGCCATGCGCAGGGCGTTGCGGGCGTACTCCATGAACATCAGGAAGGTGGCGCCGTAGGGGATGAAACCACCGTGCAAGGCGATACCGTTCATGATGGCGGACATGGCGAACTCGCGCACACCGTAGTGGATGTAGTTGCCTGCCGCGCTCTCTGGGGTGAGCGACTTGGAACCGGACCACATGGTCAGGTTGGACGGAGCCAGGTCAGCGGAACCACCCATGAACTCCGGCAGCAACTTGCCGAAGGCTTCCAGAGAGTTCTGGGACGCTTTACGGGTCGCAATCTTGGCCGGGTTGGCTTGCAGGGTTTCGATGATCTTGGCAGATTCAGCGGCCCAGTTGGCCGGCAGCTCGCCGACGGTGCGACGCTTGAATTCGGCAGCCAGCACCGGGTGAGCGGCTTCATAGGCGGCAAACTTGGCAGCCCAGTCGGCTTCCAGCTTGGTGCCCTTCTCCTGACCGTTCCACTCGGCGGCGATGTCGGACGGAATGACGAACGGCGCGTGGTCCCACTTCAGGAAGGCACGAGCGGCGGCGATCTCGTCGTTGCCCAGCGGTGAGCCGTGGCAATCGTGAGAACCAGACTTGTTCGGTGAACCGTAGCCGATGATGGTGCGGCAGCAGATCAGGGTCGGCTTGCCGGTCTCGGCCTTGGCGGCTTCAATGGCGGCATTGATGGCTTCCGGGCTGTGACCATCAACAGCCGGGATGACGTGCCAGCCGTAGGCTTCGAAACGCTTGGGAGTGTCGTCGGTGAACCAACCTTCAACGTGACCGTCGATGGAGATACCGTTGTCATCCCAGAATGCGATCAGTTTGCCCAGTTGCAGGGTACCTGCCAGGGAGCAAGCCTCGTGGGAGATGCCTTCCATCAGGCAGCCGTCGCCCATGAAGGCGTAGGTGTAGTGGTCAACGATGTCGTGACCCGGCTGGTTGAACTGCTCGGCCATGGCTTTTTCGGCGATCGCCATGCCCACGGCATTGGTGATGCCCTGACCCAGCGGGCCAGTGGTGGTTTCGATGCCTGGCGCATAACCGTACTCGGGGTGGCCGGGGGTGCGAGAGTGCAGTTGGCGGAAGTTTTTCAGATCGTCGATGGAGAGGTCATAACCGGAGAGATGCAGCAGAGAGTACAGCAGCATGGAGCCGTGGCCGTTAGACAGAATGAAACGGTCGCGGTCGGCCCACTTGGGGTTGTTCGGGTTATGCTTGAGGTGGCTGCGCCACAACACTTCGGCGATATCCGCCATTCCCATGGGGGCGCCCGGGTGACCGGAGTTGGCTTTTTGAACGGCATCCATACTCAATGCGCGAATGGCATTGGCAAGCTCTTTACGAGAAGGCATCTGTATCTCCTGCGATTGCTTCATTTGATGGCCAAGATTAAGGCGCGTTATTGTCCCAGCAGGGGGCGTGCGGTGCAAATATTATCTGGGCGAATAAAGTGGCTTTGGGAGCTCAATCGCTTTTCTTGCCAGGGCAAACGATTGAGTTGTCATCGGCTTGCACCCCAAATGGGGTAATGCACGTATCTTGTTCGGCCAGCACGGGGCAAAACCAAAATAGTGCTGGCAATCGAGAAGGGCGCTAACTAAAATGGACGTCCAGATGTAGATACCTCTACAATCATCCTATCATCACCCGGTTATTGCTGTGGCGATAACCCCAGACAAGCTGAGAATCCCATCATGGCAAAGCTGTTTACTTCCGAGTCGGTCTCCGAAGGCCATCCCGACAAGATTGCGGACCAGATCTCCGATGCGGTACTGGACGCCATCCTCAAGCAAGATACCAAGGCCCGTGTCGCCTGTGAGACCCTGGTCAAGACCGGTATGGTCATGGTAGCCGGTGAAGTAACCACCTCTGCCTGGGTTGATATCGAAGAGATAGTGCGCGATACAGTGCGTGACATCGGCTACACCCACTCCGACATGGGCTTCGACGCTGACTCTTGCGCCGTGCTGAACGCCATCGGCAAGCAGTCCCCTGACATCAACCAAGGCGTTGACCGCAGCGATCCGCTGGAGCAGGGCGCTGGTGACCAGGGCCTGATGTTTGGCTACGCCACCAACGAAACCGACGTGCTGATGCCCGCCCCCATCACCTACTCTCACCTGCTGGTGAAGCGTCAGGCCGAAGTACGCAAGAACGGTACCCTGCCGTGGCTGCGTCCGGATGCCAAGAGCCAGCTCACCTTCGCCTACGACGACGCAGGCAAGATCCTGGGTGTGGATGCCGTTGTGCTTTCTACCCAGCACAGTGAATCCATCAGCCACAAGGATCTGGTGGAAGCGGTGCGCGAAGAGATCATCAAGCCTGTGCTGCCGGCCGAGTGGATCACCAAGGACACCAAATACTTCATCAACCCGACCGGCCGTTTCGTTATCGGCGGCCCCATGGGTGACTGCGGTCTGACCGGTCGCAAGATCATCGTCGACACCTACGGCGGCATGGCCCGTCACGGTGGTGGCGCTTTCTCAGGCAAGGATCCGTCCAAGGTTGACCGCTCCGCCGCCTACGCTGCCCGCTATGTGGCCAAGAACATTGTCGCCGCCGGTCTGGCGGATCGCTGCGAGATCCAGATCTCCTACGCCATCGGCGTGGCCGAGCCGACCTCCATCAGCGTCGAAACCTTCGGTACCGCCAAGGTGGCCGAGGATCTGCTGGTCAAGCTGGTACGCGAGCATTTCGAACTGCGCCCGTATGGCCTGATCGAGATGCTGGATCTGAAGCGCCCCATCTACCAGGCTACCGCTGCCTACGGTCACTTCGGTCGCGAAGAGTTCCCGTGGGAGCAGACCGACAAGGCCGAGCTGCTGCGCTCCGCTGCTGGCCTCTAAGGCACTCAGTTGTGATAAAAGGGGAGCCTGGCTCCCCTTTTGCTTGTCTGCTGACCGACGGAAATCCCATGTCTGCTACCCCTGCTCATCTCGAACAACTGCTGCATAAGCGGGTCGACGCCTGTTTCGTGCAGGCCGAGGCGCGCCTCGGTCGCACCTTTGCCCGACCGCGCATCCACTGCAATATGCGGGGCAGGGCGGCGGGTTCGGCGCGGCTGCAAACCTGGGAGCTGCGCTTCAACCCTGCCCTCTATCAGGCCAACCAGCAGGCGTTTCTGGACGAGGTGGTGCCCCATGAAGTGGCCCATCTGCTGGTCTATGCCCTCTGGGGTGAGGGTCGAGGCAAGCATAGGGTATTGCCCCACGGCAAGCAGTGGCAGTCGCTGATGCGGGAGCTGTTCGGCCTTGAGCCCAGAACCACCCACAGCTTCGATCTGACGGTGCTGGCCCAGCGCACAGTGCCTTATCGCTGTCACTGCCAGCAGCATCAGCTGTCGGTTCGCCGCCACAACAAGGTGGTGCGCGGTGACGCCCGCTACCACTGCCGCCGCTGCAAGCAGCCCCTGGAGCGGGAACAGCAGGTGCCAGTGCCTGCACAGTAAGCCAGCCCGTGTCGCAACCCTGTGTTAGGGTGCCTTCTCTTTTCGTCCAACCGTTTTATTGCCAAGGATCTTCATGTTTCGTCCCCTGCTCTCTGTCGCCCTGACTCTGTTGGTCAGCCTGCCCCTTCATGCCCAGACTTTTCGCACCGCCAAGCAGGATCTGGTCAAGCTCTATCAAACCCAGCCCACAGTCACCACCTTCTACTGCGGCTGCGACATTCGCTATCAGGGCAAAAAAATGAGCCCGGATCTGGCCAGTTGCGGTTATGAACCGCGCAAGCAGCCCAAGCGCGCCGCCCGTATCGAGTGGGAACACGTGGTACCCGCCTGGGAATTTGGCCATCAACTGCAGTGCTGGCAGCAGGGTGGACGCAAAAACTGCAGCAAGAGCGATGAGTTCAACAAGATGGAGGGGGACATGCACAACCTCTTCCCCGCCATCGGCGAGGTGAATGGCGATCGGGCCAACTACCGCTTCTCCGACTGGAATGGCACCCCGGATCAGTACGGCCAGTGCCAGATGCTGGTGGATTTCAAGGAGCGCCGGGTGCAACCACCCAAAGGGCTGGTACGAGGCCAGATCGCCCGCGCCTACCTCTATATGAGCCAGCAACACGGGCTGCGCCTCGCCGCGCAACAACGTAAACTGTTCGAAGCCTGGGACAGGCAGTACCCGGCAGATAGCTGGGAGTGCGAGCGCAACCGCCGCATCGGCAAGCTGCAGGGCAATACCAATCCCTTCATTGAAAAGCAGTGCCGATAACCCCATTTGACTAAGAAGGGGGAGCGCCCCCTCTCATCATGAACCCCTTCAACCTCTGTCGCGTGAGCCTTGCTCAGCGCCTCGCAGTAGGATATTGAAGGGTTTCCAAGCAAGAGACTGATAATCAGCCATGCGCATTCCACGTATCTATGAAGCGGCCACCCTGCAAGTTGGCCAGACCCTCGCCCTGTCGGAAGACGGCGCCAACCACATCGGCCGGGTACTGCGCATGCAGCCGGGCCAGCAGCTCGAGCTGTTCAATGGCGACGGCAATCAATATGCCGCCACCATCACCCTGGTCGGCAAGAAATCGGTTGAAGTGACCATCGACAGCTGCGAGCAGCGCTCGGTGGAATCCCCCTTCGCCATCCATCTGGGCCAGGTGATCAGCCGTGGCGACAAGATGGACTTCACCATCCAGAAATCCGTCGAACTGGGTGTCACCTGCATCACGCCGCTCTTCTCCGAGCGCTGTGGCGTCAAGCTGCCTGCCGACAGGCTGGAGAAGAAACGCGAGCAGTGGCAGAAGGTGGTGATCAGTGCCTGCGAGCAGTGCGGCCGCAATGTGGTGCCCGAAGTTCGGATGCCGATGGAGCTCGATGCCTGGCTGGCCGAAGAGACCCAAGAACTCAAGCTCAACCTGCACCCCCGCGCCCCCTACAGCATCAACACACTGCCGGTGCCGGAACACGGGGTGCGCCTGCTGATCGGCCCGGAAGGGGGCTTGTCGAGCGGCGAGATCGCCCGTACCGTGCAGGAAGATTTCAAAGAGATGCTGCTGGGGCCGCGGGTGCTGCGCACCGAAACCGCCGCCCTGACCGCCATTACCGCGCTGCAGTGCCGCTTTGGCGATCTGGCCTGAAACAGGTTTTAAGAATCTCACTCGCAATCGAGCCACAAGAAGGAAACTCGGATGACCATTAAACTCGGCATAGTGATGGACCCGATTTCGGCCATCAATATCAAGAAAGATTCCAGCTTTGCCATGCTCGAAGAGGCGCAAAAGCGCGGCTATGAGCTCTTCTATCTGGAGATGTCGGATCTCTATATGGAAGCCGGCCGCGCCTTTGGCACCATGCGCCCGCTGACCGTCAAATATGACTATGCCGACTGGTTCAACCTGGGCGAGGTGATCGATCAGCCCCTCTCCACCCTGGATGTGATCCTGATGCGCAAGGATCCCCCCTTCGACACAGAGTTCATCTACGCCACCTACATGCTGGAACGGGCCGAGGATGAGGGCTGCCTCATCGTCAACAAGCCCCAGAGCCTGCGCGACGCCAACGAGAAACTCTACACCGCCTGGTTTGCCGAACACACCCCGACCACCCTCGTCACTCGCAGAGCAGACAAACTGCGGGCCTTCCATGCCAAACACAAAGACGTGATCCTCAAACCGCTGGACGGCATGGGCGGCGCCTCCATCTTCCGTATGAAAGAAGATGACGCCAACGTCGGTGTCATCATCGAAACCCTGACTGAACATGGCAGCCAATACTGCATGGCGCAGACCTATCTGCCCGCCATCAAGGATGGCGACAAGCGGGTGCTGGTGGTGGACGGTGAACCCGTACCCTACTGCCTGGCCCGCATTCCGGCGCAGGGGGAGACCCGTGGCAACCTGGCGGCCGGTGGCCGTGGCGAGGCGCGCCCCTTGAGCGAAGCGGACTGGGCCATCGCCCGCGCCGTCGGCCCGACCCTCAAAGAGAAGGGCCTCATCTTCGTCGGCCTCGACATCATAGGCGATAGGCTGACCGAGATTAACGTCACCAGCCCGACCTGCATCCGCGAGATCGAGGCCGCCTTTGACGTCTCCATCACCGGCATGCTGATGGATGCCATCGAGCGTCGGCTGGCGAAAGCCTGAGTGGCTCACCACTAAACGGCAATAAAAGAAGAGGCGGCCCCTGGGCCGCCTCTTCTTTTTCATCCTGTTACCTCATTTATCCCGGCACCTTTTAACAGCGGAACTGCCCTACCTTCACCTTGAGATCGCTCGACAGCTGCTCCAGCTCATGACAACTCTGGTTCAACTCGGACGCGGCCTTGGTCGACTCTGTCGCTATGTGGGCTATGTTGACCACGTTGCGGGTGATCTCCTCGGCTACCTTGCTCTGCTCCTCAGCCGCCGTGGCGATATGGGTGTTCATCTCGTTGATCACATTGACCGAACTCACTATCTCACCGAGGGCCTGACCACAGGCCAGCACGGTGCGATTGGACTCCTCAACCTGACTCAGCCCCAGTTCCATGCTGGAGGCCGCCTCGCTGGCGCCTTGCTGCAACTTGACGATGGTCTTGCCGATCTCTTCAGTAGAGCGCTGCGTGCGCTGGGCCAGGGTGCGCACCTCATCGGCCACCACGGCAAAGCCGCGCCCCTGATCCCCTGCCCGCGCCGCTTCGATGGCCGCATTGAGCGCCAGCAGGTTGGTTTGCTCGGCAATGCCACGAATGGCATCCATCACGCTGCTGATATTGCGGCTGTCATCCGCCAGCTGGGTGATCATGGCGGCCGTGTTCTGGATCTGGGCGGAGAGGCCGGACATGCGCAAGATGGCATCTTCGACGATATGGTGGCCGTGACGGGCACTCTCGTGGGCATGGTGCGCCGCATCGGCAGCGCTGTTGGAACTGTTCGCCACTTCGGCCACAGTTGCACTCATCTGGTTCATGGCGGTCGCGGTCTGATCCGTTTCTGCCTGTTGCTCTGCGAAGCGCCCCCGGCTTTGCATGCCGATGTGGGCCAGATGGGCCGACGCTGTGGCAAGCTGCTCCGCCATGCCGTTGATCTGGGTGATGAGCTCACGAAAATGGCAGATCACCTCGTTGAGTGAATGAGCCAGCCCGCCCATCTCATCTTTGCGCAGCACGGGTACCAGCTTGCTCAGGTCGAGATCGGTCTGCATGCCGCGCAAGATCCCGCCCATGGCGACCAAAGGTTGACTGACGCTACGTCCGGCCCACACACCGAAGAACAGAATGCAGGCCCCCCCACCACAAACATCAGGATAAAGAGCTGGAATAGTTGCTGCCTGAGGTCATTGAGCTCGCCGATATTTTGCTCCGCCTCCTTGAGCTGGAACTCCACCAGCGCGCTCACACCGTCGCTCACCGGGTCTATCACCCCGTAGAGGGGCATGATGCGGGCAGCCAGCAAATCCCGCGCCTCCCCCTGCATCTGATCCAGCACAGCCACCACGGCAGCAATCTGCTGGTCGGCGGCACCAAACAAGGCCTGCACACTGGCGGCCTCCTGCTGTTCGGCCGCGCTCATCTCCCGACTCCGGTATTGCTGCCAGATCTGCGCTATCTCCCGCTGCGCCTGCTGCATGTCAGCCTTGGCGTTGGACGGTGCTATGCCCCCCACATTGGCCTTGTTGGCCGCATCGATCACCTTGACCGCGTAGAGATCGGCAATCTGCTTGAGCTCCTTGAGCTGTACCACCTCTCCCTGATACATGGCGTTCATTCCCGCCATCAACTGGGACATCGCCTGGGTTGCACCGACCAGCAAGGCCAACAGTGCCAACAGGGGCACAACGCAACCCAGGATCAACTTCTGTCTGATCGAAATACCTTCCATGGCTTTCTCTCCACTCGAAATATACTGATAGCCTAGACCCTGCTGGTAAAAAGCGGTTTTGCCCAACGAGGCGAGCTGCCATAATTGCTTCAAATACCTTTGCAATATTTGGCCCATATGCAAACACTGCAAAATCATTTTCTGCTCGCCATGCCGAGCCTCTCTGATCCCTATTTCGAACGTTCGCTGGTCTATCTGTGCGAGCACAATGAAGAGGGTGCCATGGGGTTGGTGGTCAATATCCCGGTGGACATGTCACTGGATGCCATGCTGACCCAGCTCAAACTCGCACCACCGTCCAGCCCGGAACTCAAACAGCCGGTGCTGCAAGGGGGCCCTGTGCATGCCGATCGCGGCTTCGTGCTGCACAGCTTCCGTCCCGGGTTCAACTCCACCCTGCAGGTGGGGGACGAACTCATGGTCACCACCTCCAAGGACATACTGGAAACCCTGGGCACCGAACAGGCACCGGATCACTGGTTGGTGGCGCTCGGTTACGCCGGCTGGAGTGCGGGTCAACTGGAACAGGAGCTGGTGGACGGCGCCTGGCTGGTGATACCGCCCAACCCGGATCTGGTCTTCAAGACCCCCATTCATCAACGCTGGCAGCAAGCGGCCGCCAGCATAGGGGTCAATCCCATTCATCTATCCAGCGACATCGGCCATAGCTGATGCCGTTTGCCACGCATTTTGCGATGCGTTTTGAGGAAAACATTCAATGTCATCACGCAGTATCATGGGCTTCGACTACGGCACCAAGAGCATAGGGGTCGCCATCGGACAGGAGCTCACCGGCACGGCCCAGCCCCTGCGCGCCATCAAGGCCAACGACGGTGTGCCCAACTGGGACGACATCGAAAAACTGCTCAAGGAGTGGCAGCCAGACCTTCTGGTGGTCGGCCTGCCGCTCAACATGGATGGCACAGAGCAGGAGATCACGGTACGGGCCCGCAAGTTCGGCAACCGTCTGCACGGCCGCTTCGGCAAGCAGGTAGAGTTCAAGGACGAACGGCTCACCACCACGGATGCCCGCGCCCGCCTGTTTGAACGGGGTGGCTACAAGGCCCTGGACAAAGGGAGTGTGGATGGCGTCTCCGCCCAGCTTATCGTTGAGGCCTGGATGGAAGAGCAGTACGGCTAATCCAGAAACAACAAGGCAAGGACCGCAGCCCTTGCCTTGCCACATACTCCCCCCAATCATGCCTGTGACTGATCAGGCGCCAGCGCCTCGCCCTTTGTCAGGCTCAGATGTTCCGACTGCCCCATGGGAACCGTGACTGCAACATTAGCGTGGCGATGCGTCGTTGTAGAGTCGCCGGATTTCGTTGCGCAGCCACATCACCTTGGCATCCTGATTGTGGCGTTTGTGCCAGAGCAGAATGAAGGCAATCTCCAACTGGGCATAGAGCTTCTCGGACAGCGGTAGCGGCATGGCAATCAGGTTATCGTGATGCTTGGCCGCATAACCGCCGCAGTAGGAAGGGGCGATGGCAATCAGCTCGTGGCTGGACTGGGCGGCAATATGCAACGCCTGCTCGAAGCTGGAGACCATGATGGGCACATTTCGTTTCAGCCCTTCTTCCTCCAGCAGACTGTCGAGAGCCCAGCTGTCATTCGCCTCCCACACCATGCTGACCTGAGGAGACGCCAGAAAGTTCTCCAGCGACCACTTCTGCTCGAGCAGGGGGTGATCCTTGCGTAGAAAGACCACGGGGCGATCGGTGAACAGCACCTCATGGTCGATGTAGTAGGGCAACCGGTTGACCTTGGCCCGGGAGCGGGCATAGGTTTCCCTGGCACAAAATCCCAGATCCGCATCGCCGTTGACAATGTCATTGAGGGAATGGTGATCCCACCCCAGCATCCTGACCACAGAGTTGGGGTACTTCTGGTAGATGGTCATGGGCAAATCGCTCAGGAAGCTGATGTAGAAAGGCGACTCCATCACCAGACTAAAGCGGGCACCATCCGGTATCGCATCGCTATTGAGCGAAGTGATGGTGTCAGTGAGCTGGAACCAGACCTTCAGCTCCTCCTCCAAGGTCAGGGATAGGTTGGTGGGCTGCAACCCCTGCCGCACCCGTACAAACAGGGGATCATCAAACCAGTCCCGCAGTTTGGCGAGGGATTTGCTCACCGCAGACGGGGTAACACAGAGTTTTTTGGCTGCGCCTGCCACACTGCGCTCCTGTATCAGATACTTGAAGACCACCAGCAGGTTCAGATCGAGCTCACCCAGATTGCGCATATCCCCTCTCATATCTCATTGTCTGCGCGAGCTTCACGCACCGCGAGCCATGGTACCAGCCCTTTGACGGCCAGGTAACTGAGCAGTGCCAGCAGCAGGGCATAGATCAGCATCTCGGACGGAGTAAAGCCTAGCCGGCCAAGCAACCAGATATAGAGGCCGGAGAGGCTGATCTGCATGATGCAGAGCACGGCGCTGGCAAAGGCCACGTTATGCTGGCAACCATCGAGCGCCTCCCCCATCGCCACCCCGAAGCCACAGGAGAAGCCGACACAGACCAGAGCAAACCCCGGCAGCAGCAAGTGGATATCCCCTCCCGCCTGCCAGCTGCCGAGCAGTGAGCACGCCGCCAGCAGATAGGAGAGATGAGACACCGCCAGCACCTTCTGTTTGCCCAAACGGCGCAACAACAATGGCGTCAGGAAGGAGGTGGACATGCTCACCCCGGCCATCACCATCATCACGATGGAGTACTGCTCGGTGGTAAAACCAAATTCCTTCATCAGGATCAGTGGCGAGACGCTGACATAGACCAGAATGGACGTCACGCTGGCACTGGTCAGCAGGGAGAGCAGCATAAAGCGCGCGGAGCGCAGCAGGGCGAAGGGCAACGCCGTGTCACTCCCCGGTTGCCGGGCAGGACGGGTCTCCTTGAGCAGCAGCAAGTTCACCAGACCGCTAATGGCCGCCACCAGCGCCATCGCCACGAAGATCCCGCGCCAGTCAAAGTGGGACAGGATGAGATAACCGAGCACCGGCGCCAGCACAGGAATAACGCAGATGACGCCATTGATCATCGAGAGCGCCATCGCCAGCCGCTCCTGGCTCAATACATCCCGCAGCACGGTAAAGGTCATGATATAGAGCGCCCCCGCCCCGACGCCCTGCCAGAAACGGCCGAGATAAAACTGGCTGATCCCCGCTGCATTACCCGCCACCAGCGAGGCGCTGACAAAGATGAGGGCGCCCCCGATCACCACCCAGCGCCGTCCGTAGCGATCCGCAATCATTCCCCCCAGCAGCACGGTGGCCGCCATACCGAACAGATAGATGGAGAAGGCGGTGTGGATCTGCGCCTCGCTCGCCTGCAGGGTGTCGGCAATCTGGGGCACCGCCACCAGATAGAGATCGATCCCGACCGGATAGAGGATGATCATCAGAAAACTGCACAACAGGAAAATACCCATGGATGCTCCATAACAGAGTGGCCCACAAGCACCCGCCTGACGGCTGAAACAGGTGGCCAGAGTGGGCGGGGCCAAGGTGGTAACGAACGTAGTAACGAACATGACAACGAACAGGGTCGCAATGGGAGAACTATATGGGCGACCCCCTCCTGCACCTAGTGAAGAGATGGCGATCGGTACATTCCAATTTGGACATTTTATTTTAAGTGCCGAGCTATTTGGGCATTAACGTGAACGATGGCCGTGCCAGGCAGCACCAAAAAGTACGCCGGGCAATCCCGGCGTACTCATCTCAATCAGAACAACCGCACTGTCACTCGGCCAGCTGGCTCAGGATGGCGTGAGCCGCCTTGACCCTGGCCTCGTTGGGATAGTTGCGGTTGGCCAGCATGACGATGCCTATCCCCTTGGCGGGCACGAACGCCACATAGGCCCCAAAGCCGCCGGTCGAGCCCGTCTTGTTATAGAGCCGCTGCTCGCCCATCGCTTTGGGCACCGCAAGGCGCGTGACCGGATTGGCCTGGAAGCTCACCGCCGGTGAGTTGCCCGCCAGCAGCACCTGCTCGGTGACGGGATAGGCGTAACTCTCCCAGCCCAGCCCCTGGGTCATGCCCCCCACCGAATGGAAGCCGGTGTGGGTCAGCGCAATCGCACTTGTTACCGCGGCATCTCCCTGATACCCCATGTTCGCCTCGACAAACTTCAGCAGATCCGCAGAGCCGGTCTTGATCCCATAAGCCTCGGCCGCCAGCACGCCCGGGCTGACCCTGACGGGCTTGTCTTCCTTCGAGTAACCGTAGGCATAATTCGCCATGGCCGACTCCGGCACCTGGATATAAGTGTGATGCAAGCCCAGCTTGGGCAGCAGAGTCTGGCTCATCAGTTGCTCAAATGGCTGGCCCAGGCTATTCGCGGCCAGGTGACCAAACAGGCCTATGCTGGGGTTGGAGTACTGGCGATGGGTACCCGCCGGGTAGGCTGGCGTCCACTGGCGATAGTAGGCATGCATCTTGTCGGTGGAATCCACCTCGTCGGGGAATTGCAACGGCAGACCGCCCGCACTGTAGGTGGCAAGCTCGGCCATGGTGATGCCGTCGAAGGCAGAGCCTTTCAACCAGGGCGCATGCTGGCTCGCCTTGTCCTCCAGCTGAAAACCACCCTTGACCGCGGCATAGGCGCCAAGAGTCGCGGTCAGTGTCTTGCTGACTGAACCAATTTCGAACAGGGTCTGCTCGCTGACGCGAGCTCCGCTCTCCCGATCCGCCACCCCGTAGTTGAAGTAGTGCGCCTTGCCTTCTTTGAGCACGGCGACCGCCATGCCCGGAACCCTGTGCTCCTTGAGCAAAGGCTGGATGGCGCCATCCACCACGGCCGTCAGGGGCTCGGCTTCTTTTGCATGGGATAAGGGGGAGAGCAGCAGGGTACTCAGTACCAGCAGCGACCGGGTTGTAGCTTTTTCCATTTGATGAGTCTCATGATGAATGTAGGTAACGCCAACCCCATGGCTGGCACAGTCAATCCGTGCGCAAGCATAGATGAGATCCATGTGCCTACTGTGAACCAGAGTGAAGTCTGTGTGAAGTCGCCCCAAAAATGACCCGGCTCAATGGCTTGCCCTTTCGTTGCCCCCCTCCTACATCGCTGACGTATAAGCTGTAGGGGCAATGAGACACAGGGGGGAAACACGAGTGAAAGCACAAGAACAGATAGCAGGGCTGCTGGCGGCACTGGAGCAGGTGATTTTGGGTAAGCCCTTGCAACTCAAGATAGCCCTGGTCACCCTGCTGGCCCGTGGCCACCTGCTGATCGAGGATCTGCCCGGCATGGGCAAAACCACCCTGGCCCACGGGCTGGCACAGGTGCTGGGGCTCGACTGCCGACGGGTACAGTTCACCGCCGATCTGCTGCCCGCCGACCTGCTGGGGCTGCAGATCTTTGACACCCACCAGCAGCAGTTTCGTTTTCACCCCGGCCCCGTCTTTACCCAGGTGCTGCTGGCAGACGAGATCAACCGTGCCAGCCCCAAGGTGCAGAGTGCCCTGCTGGAGGCCATGGCCGAGGGGCGAGTCAGCATCGAAGGCCACACTCACCCGCTCCCCGCGCCCTTCTTCGTCATCGCTACCCAGAATCCGGCGGATCAGGCGGGCACCTATCCCTTGCCCGAGTCCCAGCTCGATCGCTTCGCCGTGCGCCTGTCGCTCGGCTTTCCACCACGGGAGGCCGAACGCCAGCTGCTGCGAAGCGGTAACCAGACCAATCCTCTGACCCGGCAACTGGATGCTGCCGGGCTGGCCACCCTGCAGGCCGAGGTGGATGCCATTCATGTCTCCGATGCCACCCTCGACTACCTGCTGGCGCTGGTACACCAGAGCCGTTTCGATGCAGAACTGCCCCAACCCCTCTCCCCCAGAGCGGCCCAGACCCTGCTGGCGGTGAGCCGGGCCTGGTCATTGGTGGCGGGGCGCCGTTTCGTCACTGTGGAGGATGTGCAGGCCGTCTTCCCCTACGTTGCCGAGCACAGGCTCAGAGGCAGCTTCGGGGTACAGCGCGGCGAGGCCAGCCCCCTGAGCCAGCGCCTGCTGGCCAGCGTCAGTCCGGACAATCCTTGATGAAACGCCCCCTACCGGGCTGGCGCCGGTTCAGGGAGCAGTGGCAGCAACGCTGGCTGACCCGCCGTATCCCCCCCGCCCGCCAGATGACACTGGGACCGCGCAGCCTGTTTATCCTGCCCACCCGCATGGGGCTGCTCTATCTGCTGGTAATGATCGCCATCTACCTGCTCGGAACCAACTACCAGAACAACCTGGTGCTGCTGGTCTCTTATTGCCTCGGCAGCCTCTTCATGGCCGCCATGTGGCTTACCCATCGCAACTTGCTGGGGCTGGAACTGCTGGGAGGTTCGACCGTGCTGGGGGAGGCGGGCAGCCAGGTCCCCATCCAGGTGACGGTACGAAGCGTGCGCCCGTGTCAGGCGCTGTACTTTGCCCTCAATGAAGGTTCCCTCTGGCTGGTGCAGGCAAACTCGACACCCCGGAGCCTGACCCTGCCGGTGCGGGGAATGCAACGCGGTCGCTTGCCACTGGGCCGCCTTCGGGTAGAGAGCCGCTATCCACTCGGTCTGTTTCGCTGCTGGTCGCTGCTGGATCTGCAACTGGAAGCCTGGCTCTCGCCCAGGCCTCTCTATGGGCCACTGCGGGGCGGTTCGCCATCAGGGCAGAAAGGAACCCAGGGTCAAGCAGTTCCAGGAACCCGCACAAGATGACACTCACCTCAGCCTGCAAGGCGTCACAGGCACGGATCTTGAGCAGCGACTGTCAGCCCTGGCCTGGTGGTGCGCCGATTATGGCAAGCGGGGCATCCCTTTCACCCTGACCCTGACAGGCCAGACCCAGGGCCCGGAGAGCGGCCCCGCCTTTCTTCGGCACTGTCAGCTGGCATTGGCCCGCTTCGATGACAGAGCCGGATCTGTAAACGAGAGCTCTCCCGATGCTGCTCGATAATCGCCGTCTGCTGCCCCTCATCGCCTTGCAACAAGGCGTGCTGGTGCTGGCACTCTGGCCCCAGCTGCAGCTCTGGGTCGTCGCAGTCGGCGCCATCACCATGGGCGTGCGGGCCATGATGCTGTGGCAGGAGTGGCGTTCGCCCCCCGCTCGCGCACTGGCGCTACTGGCCATCACAGGGATTCTGCTGTTGGCCTGGCAATGGCGGGCGCTGGGCACGCTGCCAGCCCTCATCAACCTGCTCTGGCTCGGCTACAGCCTGAAGATGATAGAGGTGCGGCGGGAGCGGGATGTAGAACAGGTGCTGCTGCTCGCCTTCTTTCTCATCGCGCTGGCGCTGGTACAACGTCAGAGCATGGGCTGGGCACTGACCATGGCGGCCACACTCTGGCTGACGGTGAGCACACTGGTGACGGCCGTGGCACCGGAGCAGAGACAGCCGTGGCGCAGCGCTGGCACCTCACTGCTGCTGGCCCTTCCCCTGCTGCTGACCCTGTTTCTGGTGCTGCCAAGACTGCCCCCGCTCTGGCAAATGCCAACCACCAGCCGCGCCCTGTCGGGGCTCTCGGAAGAGGTGGCCCCCGGCGACATCAGCGAGCTGGTCAACTCCTCCGAGCTGGCCTTTCGCGTCACCTTTGCCGATGGCCCGCCCCCCGCCAGCGAGCGCTATTTTCCGGTGATGCGCCAGGAACAGTTCGATGGCCGCCACTGGCTGCTCAGTGCCGAGACCCGGCAGTGGCAGCAATCCCAACCCATGCAGAGCATACAGCTACAAACCGGCGCTGGTCCCCTGCCCCCCGCCAGTTACGAGGTGATCGCCGAACCCCAGCGCCACCGCTGGACGCTGGCGCTCTCCCAGCCCAACGTCTTGCTCGGCCCTGTGCTGGTCAGCCCGCTGGCTACCCTGTATCGCCGCGATCGGGGGGATCAAAGGATCAGCTACCGGGTCACCACAGCGCCGACGGCGCTGCCCGCCGACACCGCCACCCTGCGGCGCAACCTGCAACTGCCCGCCGCCGGCAACCCCAGGGCCCGCGCCCATGCCCAGGTACTGAATGCCCGCCATCCCGTGCGAGCAGAGCTCGTCGCTGCCCTGCTCGACGGCTTTCGGCGCGAGCCCTTTTACTACACACTGCAGCCCCCCCTGCTGGGGCCTGACGGGGTGGATGACTTCCTGTTCAACAGCCGGCGTGGTTTTTGTGGTCACTACGCCATGGCAACTGCCTTCGTGCTGCGGGCAGCCGGGATCCCGGCGCGGCTGGTGACCGGTTATCTCGGCGGGGAATGGAATCCCCAGGGCCAGTATCTGGAGGTGCATCAGTTCGATGCCCATGCCTGGGTGGAGTACCTGGATGACAGTGGCAACTGGCAGCGACTGGACCCCACGGCGGCGGTGGCACCGCAGCGGGTCGAGGGTGGCATGACGGCAGCCTTGAGCGAAGAGTTCACCGCCGCCGATCCCCTCTCCCTGCAGCGCTATCGCCAGTGGGCCCTGCTCAACCAGCTGCGCTGGTGGGGAGCCAACCTCGACTATCAATGGACGCGGCGGGTGCTCAACTACGATGCGGCCCGGCTGTGGCAACAGGTGGGGTTGCGCTGGCCGGCCCTTGCCAGTCATACCCCCTGGTTGATCCTGACCTGCTTGCTGGGAGTCGCCACCCTGATCGGCACCCTGCTGCTGTGGCCGGGACGGGCTCTGCCACACCTGAAGGTATGGCAACCCCTGCTCCGACGGGCTGCCCGCCAGGGGCGGCAACCCCACGCAGGGGAGAGTCTGGCCAGCTGGTGCGAGCGGCTCATCACCCTTGACCCCGAGCTGGCGCGGCCACTGCAACGCTGCGCCTGGCTCTATCGGCGCTGGCGCTATGCCCCCCTCTCCGAACAACGGCAGCAACAAACCCTGCGACAACTGCAACGACGGCTGCGCCAAACCTGCCAGCTATGGGACAAGCGCCGGTAGTGACAAGCCAGCATGATATGCAGACAAGGATCCACCAAAACAGAAGGGGAGCCAATGGCTCCCCTTCTTTATCATCCCATGTTGACCAACGCAGGGTTTAAAGCTGCTTGCCGTGCTGGGCCGGGTTGTCCCAGATCCCTTCTTCCAGCTGGCTGCGGATCTCGGGGTACTTGTTGGCATCAAAGGTGGGCAGTTTGCCCAGCTTGAGCTGATCGTTGTAATCCTTGGCCAGCTTGATGGCCACGCCGGAGAGCAGCAGGATAGCCACCAGGTTGACGATGGCCATCAATCCCATGGAAACATCCGCCATGGCCCATACGGTCGGCAGTTCACCCACTGAACCGAACATCACCATGCCCAGCACGAACATCCGGAACAGCATCAGGCCGCCCTTGTGGTTGTGCTCCAGGAACACCAGATTGGTCTCGGCGTAGGAGTAGTTCGCCACTATGGAGGTGAAGGCGAAGAAGAAGATGGCTGCCGCGATAAAGATGTTGCCGCTACTGCCAATCTGGGAGGAGAGCGCACGCTGGGTCAGCTCGACACCGGTTATACCCGAGCCGGGTTCGAACTGACCTGACATCAGTATGATGGCGGCAGTACAGGTACAGATGACGATGGTGTCCATGAAGACCCCCAGCATCTGTACATACCCTTGCGAGGCCGGGTGCGGCGGATAGGGCGTCGCTGTCGCGGCGGCGTTCGGGGCTGAGCCCATACCGGCTTCGTTGGAGAAGAGACCTCGCTTGATGCCGTTGATCATCGCCTGGGAGATGGCATAACCCATGGCACCGGAACCCACCTGCTCGATACCCAGAGCAGACTTGATGATCAGGGAGAACACACCGGGCAATTCGCTGATATTCATCGCCACTATGAACAATGCCAGCAGTATGTAGGCCAGTGCCATGAAGGGGACCACCAGTTCGGCGAAGCGGGCTATGCCTCGAATGCCGCCAAAAATGATGAGGCCGGAGAGCACCACCAGCGTCAAACCGCTGACCCAGTCAGGAATGCCGAACGCTACCTTCATCGCCAGACTGATGGAGTTGGCCTGCACCGCATTGAACACCAGACCGAACGCCAGGATCAGACAGAGTGAGAACAGCACCCCCATCCAGCGCATGCCGAGACCGCGCTCCATGTAGTAAGCAGGGCCACCACGATAGTTGCCATCTTCATCCTTCACCTTGTACAGCTGGGCCAGGGTGCTCTCTACGAACGCCGTCGCCATGCCAATGAAGGCGATCAGCCACATCCAGAAAATGGCGCCCGGGCCACCCAGATAGATGGCAACGGCTACACCGGCCAGGTTGCCGGTGCCCACACGGGCGGCAAGGCTGGTACAGAGTGCCTGGAAGGAGGAGATGCCGGCCTTGTCTGATTTGCGGCTATTGCGCAAGACGGAGAACATGTGGCCGAAGTGGCGAACCTGAATAAAACCCAGGCGGAAGGTAAAGAAGATGCCGACCCCTATCAGCAGGTAGATAAGCACAGCTCCCCACATAAGGTCGTTTAGCATTGCGATCAAGGTGTCCATATTTCTCTCGTTGTTATCACATCCATGGCCAGTCTGCGCTGACCCCTTTCTGTCTATTTCTGAATTAGCGTTTCACTAAAGGGGCGGAATCTAGCATAGCGAGGGAGTTCAGAATAGTGATCCCGATCACTACAGAAACAAAAAACGAGCGTTTCAACGCAATAAAGCTTCATTTAACACGCAAAGTTTCAACAAAACTGAGAGTCAAATTTATCAGGCGACAAATTAGACCCAAAAGAGCATATTTTGGCAATTATCCACATAGAGGTAGGCGTGCTCGCCAGGAGGCAAACTATTGCGCAAGCGTTTACCTGAAATGGCTTTCAAAATGGGGCTGCTTCGCCAAACGTTTTACACGTAATAAAATTTCAAGTAGCTAACCACACAATTTATGTGATCGACTACACAAAACCGATAATCAACCAAAAAAGTTGTTTTTATCAGGGGATAAAACCGCTCACGAAAAATGGATAAAAGTCGTTTTTAATCAACTACTTTCACCCACTACTTCCCACTGCCGGCGACCATTGGATGATAAGCATACAAGCCACCCTATTGCAGGATGAGCCACATCCGTATTAATTAGGCAGGCAGTGGCGATGGGCCTCCCCCATCGTGCTTTTCTGAGCCTGAGTCGCCGTGATTTTGTAATTTTATTTCAGAATGGTCGTCTCACGCCCGCCACCCCAGAGCCTGCGCCCTCACCAAGAGAGTGCGCCCTCATAAAGAGATGATATTTGCCATGGCCGATAAATTAACCCAGCTGAAAGCCCTGACCACAGTTGTCGCCGATACCGGTGATATCGAAGCCATCAAGCGCTACCAGCCCATCGATGCCACCACCAACCCGTCCCTGGTGTTGAAGGCATCCGAGATCCCCGAATATGCGGCGCTGATCGAAGACGCCATCAGCTGGGCCAAATCCCAGAGCCAGGACAAGGCACAGCAAATCATCGACGCGGGCGACAAGCTGGCGGTCAACATAGGTCTGGAAGTGCTGAAAATCGTTCCGGGTCGCATCTCCACCGAGGTGGATGCCCGTCTCTCCTTCGATACCGAAGCCAGCATCGCCAAGGCCCGCAAACTGATCCGTCTCTATAACGAAGCGGGCATCGCCAACGATCGCATCCTGATCAAGCTGGCCTCCACCTGGGAAGGCATTCGTGCCGCCGAGGTACTGGAGAAAGAGGGGATCCAGTGCAACCTGACCCTGCTGTTCTCCTTCGCTCAGGCCCGTGCCTGCGCCGAAGCCGGTGCTTTCCTGATCTCCCCGTTCGTGGGCCGCATACTCGACTGGTACAAAGCCAAGCACAACCGTGACTATACCCCGAGCGAAGATCCGGGCGTTGTCTCCGTCACCGCCATCTACGACTACTACAAGCAGCACGATTACCCGACAGTGGTCATGGGCGCGAGCTTCCGCAACACCGGCGAAATCCTGGAACTGGCCGGTTGTGACCGTCTGACCATAGGCCCTGCCCTGCTGGAAGAGCTGAGCAAAACCGAAGGCGCCGTGGTGCGCAAGCTGAACTACACCGGCGAGCGCAAGGCAAAACCGACTCCGATGTCCGAGGCCGAATTCCGCTGGGAACTGAACCAGGACGCCATGGCTCACGAGAAGCTGGGTGAAGGCATCCGCATGTTTGCCATCGATCAGGGCAAGCTGGAAACCATGCTGGCCAGCCGCCTCTGATAAGGCGTCAGGACCAGACAAAACCGGGCGCCCGCGAGGGAGCCCGGTTTTTTTATGAGCGCTTGATCCCTTGTCATGAGTTCGTCACGAAAACGTTTTATTTTCAATGGCGTTATGTTATACGGGTGATGAAAACGAGAATAACCAAGGAGGGAGCCATGGAAATGTTCAACTTCGATTATGACGATGTAGTTGAGCTCGGTTCGCGTAGCCGCGGGACAACGGGAAAAAAACGTAAATGGCGTGAGATTGAGGCGTTGAAAGATAAACATCGCCTGCAGAAGGAGCTGCAATCCATCGACATCGCTTATGAAGGTCTCTCAGACGAGATCGAACTGTAAAAGCAAGGCCCCGGTTGAACCGGGGCCTTGCTTTTGAGTACCTTGCCCTCAGGACGAGGGGGGCAACGATAGCCGTTGGGCCAACTCCTGAAAATGCTGGCTGATCTCGGCGCCAAACAGGGGATCCCCGATGGCGCGATTCTGCCAGAGCTGCTCCAGGTGACGCCAGTCATCCTCGGTCAGTGAATCACGCAGATGAGGGAAGATGACCGCCTCTTCATAGTTCATGTGCGCCTCTTGCAGCGCCACAAACTGCTCCAGCCTGGCGGTGAACTGATCCAGCGGAATGACCGAATCCATCAGTATCATCTCCACCATCTCCTTGAGCTCGGCACCGGCACCCAACAATCTGGCGTGCTCCTCCTGCAGCCTGTTGGCCACCTCCCCTTCCACCACCCGGTATTTCAGGTAGTAGTCGTAGATCATGTCCTCTTTCGGATGGTGGTACTTGTCAGAGACCTCCCGCAAGTAGTCCACCGCGTCCCGGATCAGGAAGTAGCTGACTGGCTGTTCATTGCGAATGGCGGCGAGCTTGTGTTTAAGCAGCTCCAGCAACCTGGCGATATTGAGATGGTCCTTGTGCAGACTGGATAACATAAGCACTCCTTGCGCTGAGATAGAAAGATACTTATTGAAGTATACGGTCATTTATCGCGCTAACTTTGCACTCAATCAAGTCAACAGCAGAGAAGACGACAAGCAAGCAAGGCCTCAGACCTCCCATTTACGCTCGTCAAGACCCGCCAATTCGGCTCCTCAGCCCATATGCAGACAGCAAGCCGCCCTCACCAATATCCGTTCATGACATGACCAGAGCAGGCTTGCCCGCGACACTTATGGCCGTTACCCGCAGACCGAATGCCAGTTGATGGGGCTCATTCCCTGTTGGGACAGCAGACGATTGGTCTCGGAGAAGTGGCCGCAACCGATAAAACCGCGATGAGCCGAGAGCGGGCTGGGGTGAGGCGCACTCAGCACATGGTGTCGGCTCCGGTCAATGAAGCGTCCCTTCTTCTGGGCATGGGCCCCCCACAGCAAAAAGACCACTCCCTGACAGCTGGCATTGATCTGCTCGATAACCCTGTCTGTGAAGGTCTCCCAACCCAGATGGGCGTGGGAGTGGGCCATCCCCGCCTGTACCGTCAGCACTGTATTGAGCAGCAAGACCCCTTGCTGGGCCCAGGATTCAAGAAAACCGTGGTTGGGTGTGACAAAGTCCGGCAGATCCCGCTGCATCTCCTTGTAGATATTGACCAGAGAGGGAGGCGTACGCACACCGGGCAGCACGGAGAAGCAGAGGCCATGGGCCTGATTTGGGCCGTGATACGGGTCTTGACCCAGGATCACCACCTTGACCTGATCCAGCTCGGTCAGCTTGAAGGCGTTGAACACCTCGGTCGCGGGAGGATAGATCACCTTGCCCGCTTCCCGCTCGCTCCTGACCGTCGCCAGGGTCGCCTTGAAATAGTCCTGCTCTTTTTCTGATCCAATCACATCTGTCCAGGTCCGCACCCCAATATCCTCAATTAATACGGCAAGGGGCTCAGGATAGGGGGCCAGACAGCAAGACGCAACCGTAGCGCCATCGTCTGAGCCCACCAAGCAAGGCCGCATCCTTGAGTGATAACACGCAGCAGGGGGCATCTCCCGGCCCCGGTATCGCAGGCCAGCGGCCACACTCGGTCACGCGTCCTCCCTGCGGGCTGTACAGCCCTTCTATATAGAAGAGAAGATCAATGGCTACAGGCCCCCTTGCCAGCGTCATGGCTCCCTGACCCATACTGCCGATGAACCAAAATATCTATCCCTTCAAGAGAGAGCCCAGCACCTTAATCATGGAGGAACACCCAATAAGATGTAGTTAAATTACTAGATTAAATTAATGAAAGATGCATAATTTGGATATCTTACATAATCAGAAAAATGATCTATTTTTGATTAATCTCAATGAATTAATCCCTTCACTCCTGCGCAAAACGCATATTTCTTGATTTAGATCAATTTTCGTAATATTACCATCGTGGTATATATGACCCAACGAAGTAAAGGTGTAAGGCAAGGGCCCTTTAAGTCATCCCGGTGGTTTAAATACATCAGGGTAATTTCCTTACAGTTGAATCCGCTTTCCTATGAGGAGTCATACCATGATCAAGGGCATCCAAATCACCCAGTCCGCCAACACAGCTTTGCTGAACTCTTTCTGGCTGCTGGACGAAGAGAAGCAACAAGCGCGTTGCATCTGCGCCAAGGGCGACACCTTCGCCGCCGATCAGGAAGTCAAACTCTCTGATCTGGGTCAGTTCGAATACCGTGAACTGCCGGTTCAAGCTGAACCTGCCGTAGAAGGTGGCCAGCACCTGAACGTCAACGTACTGCGCCGTGAAACCCTGGAAGACGCCATCGCCAATCCGGAAAAATATCCGCAGCTGACCATTCGTGTTTCCGGCTATGCCGTGCGCTTCAATGCACTGACCCCGGAACAGCAACGTGACGTTGTGACCCGCACCTTTACCCAGAGCCTGTAATTCCCTCTGCGTGAATCTGCACACTGACAAACGGCCCACTCGGGCCGTTTTTGTTGGTACGCCATCACCTGTTGCCATGTCTAGTCCTGAAATAGGTTTACACATTTTCGGCTAGCATTTCTCCACTCAGAACCCCCGATGCACCGCATCGGGGGTTCTGTATTTCAACGCATGATGCGGTCGCTCCACGTTATAAATATCCACCGCCTCACGCACCATCTCCCGCGCTTGCGCCAGGTCCTGTGGGCTTTGCAACAACAACTCTCCTTTCAAAATCCCGTTCACCCGCTCCGCCAACGCATTCTGGTAGCAGTCATACCCATCGGTCATCGAACATCTCACCCCGTACCGTTCATGCAATGACTGATACAGGCCCGAGCAATACTGCACGCCGCGGTCCGAGTGATGGATAAGCCCCTCGCCGCCACGCCGTTGCTTCAGTGCTTTCTTGAACGCCATCGCCACCGACTCGGCGTGCATCCCTTCGTGCACGTGATGGCCCACTATCTTGCGTGAGTACGCATCCGTCACCAGGCTCAGGTACAGTGGCCCACTCCTGGCTGGCAGATAGGTGATGTCGGCGACCCAGACTTGCTCCGGTGCTACCGGTGTGACCTGCTCAGGCCCCACCTTGAGCAAGTTGGGATGACGGTAGAAACGGTGAAAACTGTGGGTAGTCTTGTGATACGCCCGCCTGGGCGGCACCAGCAGGCGGTGCTCGGCCAATATCCGAAACAGCCTGTCCCGCCCGACCTTGAGCCCGCCATCATCCTGACCCTGAAGCAGATAATGCAGCTTGCGGGTGCCGACCCGCGGTTGTCGCAATCGTACCTGACGCACGAAGCGCACCACCTGCAGCCCCTGTGCATGGCGCACGTCTGCAACCCGATTGCGCTTGTAGTA
>NZ_JAPDBE010000055.1:0-24239 GCF_027705025.1 Aeromonas sp. D3
GAAAAGATCGGCTCAAACTGAAAAAATGAAATGACTGAGTCAGCCGAGAAGAATTTCCCCGCTTATTCGCACCTTCCACTACCTAGTCTTCATGGCAGTGTATTTTTGTATCAAATGTGACTCGGCTGTGAGCGGAATATTCATAAAAAAACAGACCAAAGGGAAACGCAATAGTCTCCGCGTCACCATCATATGAGATCCCCTTTTTTCCAGCTGATGTGGCAGGTATTTATCCCCTGCATCCTACTGTCAATACAGACTCATCAAGCGGGCTGACGGAGATGGGATGCCTGACACAAGAGGAACTCTCCCTCCACTATCTGTTCCGGGCTCAATGCCCACTGCTCCCTAGCCAGTTCACCGCTATATCCCCGCCAGCGATCCCGTCCCTCCTGCTTGGCCCTGTACAGCGCCATGTCCGCCAGCTTGAAGCTGAGATTCCAGAACGAATCTTTCAGCTCGGGGTGCAGGGGGTAACTGCAATACCCTAGTGATGCCGTCATCCGGAGGGGCACCTCTTCCCGACCGAACCGATATTCGGCAATCTTGCGGCGCAAGCGCTCAATCCGAGCTGCCACCCGCTCCGCCTCCTCACAGGTCAACAACAGCAGGAATTCCTCCCCGCCCAGCCGGATCAGCGGCTCCTCCTCGCCGAGAGCATTGCGCATCAATGCGGCCAGCTGGCACAACACCAGATCTCCCATGTCGTGGCCAAAGCGATCGTTGACCTGCTTGAAGTAGTCCAGGTCCAGGATCACCAGCACCCTGGCAGCGGTGACGTTATCCCGGCTCAGCAACCACTCGTCGAGGTAGCGCCGATTGGAGGCATGTGTGAGCGGATCCGTATAGGCGGCGACCTCCATCCTGGAAGAGTGCGCCTGCAAGGCACTGTGGTGCAGACTGATCTTGGCCGCCATCTCCCTGAACTTGCGGCTGAGCAGGGCCATCTCCTGGCTGCTGTCGATAAGCGGCAGCAGGCTCACATCCTGCTTGTCGCCAAATTTCTGCAGCGCCTTCACCATCTCGCTGACCGGCCCCAACACTATGGCTCTCAGCCGGGCCAGGGCCATCAGGACGCAGGCGATGCTGATCAACAACATGCCAAAGAAGGTCCAGATAGCCCCCTCCATGGCCCCCTGCAACACATAACGCTCCTCTTCCACTATCAGGGTCAGCACGGGATCCCCTTCATTATCGAGCAACAAGCCCTCCCCTCTGACCCGTTGCAGCCCCAGATCCACCAGTCGGTAACGCATCTGTGGTTTGAGCGGCTTGAAGGAGACGAAGTTGTCGGAGGGCTTGGGCTGGGAAATAGTCAGGGAAAGCGCAGTACGTTCCGCCAGATCACTCAGATACCGCGCATCCAGCCAGCGGGTGACCAGCAGGTAGCCGTTGGGCTTGACGCTGCCTTGCGAGTCGGTCACTGGCTGGAGCGAAAAGATAAGCGGCCCCCATTGGGAACCCCTTACCCCGCTCAAACTGCTCACTCCATTTTGACGCGACTGACGCAGCAGCTGCTGCTTGAGGTCATCCAGAAAGAAAGGGAGCAGGGTCGTATCCGTGTCTGGCGTCTCGGGCAGCAGGGTGCGGGTCCAAATCTCGTGTCCCTGTAAATCCATAAAGCTCAGCACATTGAGTTCGAAATCCCGCATCGGGGTGTCGACCAGCAAGTTGGAACGGATATAGGCCTGATTGGGATGAGCCAGGAAGCGATAGCTCTCGTCCCAGATCCCCCAGTCACGGGCAAAAGCATTGATGGCGTTGATATCTCCCTGCACGGCCTTGATCACTCGCTGCAGGTGATCCTTCATCCTCTGCTCCTCGACCCGCTGCGCCGCCGGTACTTGTGCCAGGGCAATCACGATGAGCAGCATCAGGATGGCTCCGGCCCAGACGGGGAACATGGAGTAAGCCAGCAAGTGGTCGATGGAGCGGGAAGATTGAGCCATGAACGCCAATATCCTCTGGATGGCAAACAACGGAGCGGAAAGGGTCTTGTGCCAGTATGGAGTATCCGCTTCCTGAGACGGCAACTGAATATCCACCATAAAAAACAAGGGGCCCAGGGCCCCTTGTCTCATGACTGCTGTGATTATTTTACCAACAGCGGCGCCAAAAAGCGCGCCGTATGAGAATCCTCACAACGGCTGATCTGCTCCGGCGTGCCCGTCACCAGAATGCGACCGCCACCAGCCCCCCCCTCGGGTCCCAGATCGACAATCCAGTCGGCGGTTTTGATGACGTCCAGATTGTGCTCGATGATAACGATGGTATTGCCGCGATCCCGCAGTTGATGCAATACCTTGAGCAGCTGCTGGATATCGTGGAAGTGCAGCCCTGTGGTCGGTTCATCCAGGATATAGAGGGTCTGGCCGGTGTCACGCTTGGAGAGCTCGCGCGCCAGCTTGACCCGCTGCGCCTCGCCGCCGGAGAGCGTTGTCGCTGACTGACCAAGGCGAATGTAAGAGAGACCCACATCCATCAAGGTTTGCAGTTTGCGCGCCACTGCCGGTACCGGATCGAAGAAGGCACGCGCGTCCTCCACCGTCATGTCCAGTATTTCGTGGATGTTCTTGCCCTTGTACTTCACCTCCAGGGTCTCGCGATTGTAACGCTTGCCCTTGCAGACATCGCATGGCACGTAAACGTCCGGCAGGAAGTGCATTTCCACCTTGATAACCCCATCCCCCTGACAGGCTTCGCAGCGACCGCCCTTGACGTTGAAGGAGAAGCGACCCGGCAGATAGCCACGGGAGCGCGCCTCCTGCGTGCCGGAAAGCAGCTCGCGGATCGGGGTGAACAGGCCGGTATAGGTGGCCGGGTTGGAGCGCGGGGTACGACCGATGGGGCTCTGGTCGATATCCACCACCTTGTCCAGGTGCTCCAGTCCCTCGACACTGCGATAGGGCGCCGGGGTCGACTCGGTCGCCTTGTTGAGCTCGCGGTGGGCAATGCGGAAAAGGGTGTCGTTGATCAGGGTCGACTTGCCGGAGCCGGAAACGCCGGTGACGCAGGTCATCACCCCCAGAGGCAGGTCCAGATTGACGTTGCACAAGTTGTTGCCGCTCGCGCCTTTGAGTTTCAACCACTTGCCGGTGAGCGCCGTACGCTCGGCAGGAATGGCAATCCGCTTGCGGCCAGAGAGATAGTCACCGGTCAGCGAATCCGGGTTGTCGATGATCTGCTGGGGTGTCCCCTGGGCCACGATATTACCGCCATGCACCCCGGCCCCGGGGCCTATGTCGAGCACGTGGTCAGCCAAGCGAATGGCATCCTCGTCGTGTTCCACCACGATGACGGTGTTGCCCAGGTCGCGCAGATGGATGAGGGTCGTGAGCAGCCGCTCGTTGTCACGCTGGTGCAGGCCGATGGAAGGTTCATCCAGCACATACATGACCCCAACCAGGCCGGCGCCGATCTGGCTCGCCAGCCGGATGCGCTGGGCTTCCCCGCCGGAGAGGGTCTCTGCACTGCGTGAGAGACTCAAATAGTTGAGGCCGACGTTAACCAGGAAGCCGAGCCGTTCGACGATCTCTTTCAGGATCTTCTCGGCGATCTGGGCGCGCTGGCCGGTCAGGCTCAGTCCCTCGAAGAAGGCCAGCGCATCCCCGATGGACTGTTCGGCGATGGCGGACAGATTGCGGTTGTCCACGAATACGTGGCGCGCCTCTTCCCGCAGTCGACTGCCGCCGCAACTGGTACAGGATTTATTGGCGATGTACTTGGAGAGCTCTTCCCGTACCGAGTTGGACTCGGTTTCACGGTAGCGGCGCTCCATGTTGTGCAGGATCCCCTCGAACGGATGCTTGCGCACCACAACGTCACCGCGATCGTTCATGTAACGGAACTCGACCTCGGTACGGCCCGAGCCACGCAGGATCACCTCCTGGGTCTTGAGGGGCAGATCTTCCCACGCGGCCTCCAGATCGAACTTGTAGTGATCGGAGAGGGATTTGAGCATCTGGAAGTAATAGAAACTGCGCTTGTCCCAGCCACGAATGGCGCCGTTGGCCAGACTGATGGAAGGATCATGGATCACCTTGGCCGGATCGAAATATTGCTGTACCCCGAGCCCATCACAGGTGGGGCAGGCACCGGCCGGATTGTTGAAGGAGAAGATGCGCGGCTCCAGCTCTGACATGGAGTAGCCACACTCAGGGCAGGCAAAGTTGGCAGAGAAGGTCATGGGCCCAACCCCCTCTTCCCCATCCATGGGCACCACCTGCACGATACCGCCTGAGAGGGTCAATGCCGTCTCGAACGATTCGGCCAGCCGCAACGCCAGGTCATCGCGTACCTTGAAGCGGTCCACCACCACTTCTATGGTGTGCTTCTTGTGCAGCTCCAGGGTGGGTGGATCCGAGAGATCACACACCTCGCCATCGATACGGGCCCGGATATAGCCCTGGGCCGCCAGATTCTCCAGCAACTTGGTGTGCTCACCCTTGCGATCCCGTACCACGGGGGCCAGCAGCATCAGTTTGCTGCCCTCCGGCTGGGCCAGCACCTGATCCACCATCTGGCTGATGGTCTGGGCGGCGAGCGGGATGGCATGAGCCGGGCAGCGGGGCTCACCTACCCGCGCAAAAAGCAGACGCAGGTAGTCATAAATTTCGGTGATGGTGCCAACGGTCGAGCGCGGGTTGTGAGAGGTGGACTTCTGCTCGATGGAGATGGCAGGGGAGAGCCCCTCTATATGATCCACATCCGGTTTCTCCATCAGGGAGAGAAACTGGCGGGCATAGGCAGATAACGACTCCACATAGCGACGCTGCCCTTCGGCATAAAGGGTATCGAACGCCAGGGAAGACTTGCCTGAACCGGAGAGGCCGGTAACCACGATCAGCTTGTCGCGGGGCAAGGTCAGATTGATGTTCTTGAGGTTATGGGTGCGAGCACCCCGGACCACTATCTTTTCCATCTTGTTGCACGCTCGATACACAAATCAGAGCGAATCAGTATGGCATAGAGACTACTGGATGAATAGACAGGTTTTATCCATCATCTCCATCGATTTCAGAGATATTCTTTGGCCCAGCTCACCGCCTGCAACCGGTTCTTGACGTTCAATTTCTTGAAGACGTTATAGAGGTGGGACTTGATGGTGTGCTCGCTCACAAACAGGCTGTCGGCAATCTCGGTATTGGAGGCACCCGTCATCAGGTAGCGGATGATCTCCTGCTCGCGCGCAGTCAGCAGCGTCTGGTTGCGCAGGTGATGTTCTCCCCCCTTGCGGTAGTAGTTGACCAGATCGCACAGCAAATGGCGCGGGATCCAGTACTCCCCCTGCAACACCTTGCGAATGCCGAGCACCAGCCGATCCAGCGGATCCTGGCGGAAGAAGAGTCCGCTGGTGTGAGGCCACATCAGCAACAACTCGCGATCCGTGCTGGTCGGGGCATTGAGCAATATCGTGTTGGCTTCCCCGAAGCGACTGGAGATCTCCCTCGGCCACCCACTCTGCTGGCTCGACTTGAGGTAATCCAGATCGACCAGAAATAATGGGTGTGACTCTCGCCCATCCTGTTCCGGCAGCGCCTCCAGGGTGCTTACCAGCAGGATGGGGAGTGCCAGCTGCTCAGCCAGATAGCTCTGAAAACTGGTCGCCTGCACATTATTTTCAGTCACCAGTACGACTATGGTGTATGGGGTGGTCATGAAGAGCACGTCCTTGAACATTCAGGCCATGGTTTTTTTGGCAGCAGAGAGTACCAAGCCCTCCAAACGCTGCAGCATTAAAAAAGCATTAGACGCCAGTGTGCCTCTTTTGAAACTCACCAATTTCCCAAGCAATACAAATGACTAGCCACCCCCCCCCATTTGGGTGGAATACTGGCACTGTGCCTGACAAAGAGTGTCACAGTGCAGTCGGAACCCGTTTTGCTACGTTTGCTCAGGCCATCCAGCCCTGCTCGCTTGCTGGTCATGGTAGGCCTCGTGTAAGTTAATCCTTCGGTTCATGCTCCGGGTGGAGGATGACAGGGCAGGAAGATGTGCGCTCGTTCACGCCAACTGTTATTATTGCGGCCAAAATCTGAAAGCGGAACATTGGCCAGCTGGCCGACTGAACCGGGTTCAGTCATCGCATGATGTGTCAGTGTCGCCAAGCGATGCTGCCTATCTCGCAGAAAACAAACGATATGTTGAATTGGTCCGGGCATATGGCCTGGCCGGTATATAAAGGGTGGAAGAGAGATTATGGCCAGTCGAGGCATCAATAAAGTCATTCTGATCGGTAACCTGGGACAAGACCCGGAAGTACGCTACATGCCGAGTGGCGGTGCCGTGACCAATATCACCCTGGCCACCTCTGAAACCTGGCGCGACAAGCAGACCGGTGAGCAGAAAGAGCGTACCGAATGGCACCGTGTGGTGTTCATGGGCAAGCTGGCCGAAGTGGCTGGCGAGTACCTGAAGAAGGGCTCCCAGGTCTATGTCGAAGGGAAACTGCAGACTCGCAAATGGCAGGATCAAGGTGGCCAAGAGCGTTATACCACTGAAGTGCTGGTAGACAGCTTCAGTGGCGTGATGCAGATGCTGGGTGGTCGCCCGCAAGGTGGCGCTGGCCAAAACATGGGTGGCCAACCTCAAGCTCAAGGCAACTGGGGTCAACCGCAACAAGGCATGCCAGCCCAGCAGCCGGTAAACCAGGCTCGTCCTGCCGCCGCACCGCAGCAGAACATGCAGCAGCCACAAGGCGGTTATGGTCGTCCGGCCCAACAGCCCCAGTCAGCACCGCCTGTCTACAACGAGCCGCCGATGGACTTCGACGACGATATCCCGTTCTAATCGGCAATACATCCCGAGAGGCCCTGTTCATGCAGGGCCTTTTTTTACCTGTTCTTGACGCAGGCACGGCATGCGGTGCTGTTCCTGTGTGAATGTGGCCGTTATTTCCACGTGTCACAGGCCGTCTTGGGATTATGCTCAGGACGACTCGTTTGCCAGAGAGAACTCATGGTGTTTCTGCATCGCACGCTACTGCTCACCATTTGTCTGACCGCCGCCATGGTGGCCCCCCGGCTATTTGCCGCCGAACTGCTACGGGTGGGCGTCAGCTTCGCCATCCCCCCCTATGTGATCGAGGAAGAGGGACGCGGGATCGAGCTCGACCTGTTTAAAGAGGCCTTTCGCGACAGTGGTTATGAGCCCCGCTTTGAATATCTGCCGCTGGAACGCACTTTCCGGATGCTGGAGTCCGGCAAGCTTGACGCCATCATCAACGTCAAGCCCGGCATGCTGAACAATGTCTTCCTGTCACAGCCCGTGATTGCCTTCCATAACCGGGTGTTCACCCTCGGCAAGACTCATATCAGCACACTGGACGATATGAAAACCCTGAGAGTCAGCGCCTTTCAGCGGGCTCGCCAGATACTGGGAGGTGCCTTTGCCAGCATGGCGGATCAAAATCCCCGCTATGAGGAGGTCGCCAAACAACAGGGGCAGGTTCACAGACTGATGCTGGGGCGGGTGGATGCAGTGATCCTGGAGCAGCGGGTGTTTTACTACTATCTGGCAGAGCTGGCCGACAGCAAATATGGCGCCGAGCTCTATGCTAGTGGCCGGGTCAGGCAATATGACCTGTTTGCGCCAACCCATTACCATTTCGCCTTTCGTCAGGTGGAGCTGCAACGCTGGTTCGATCGCCAACTAGATGCCATGCGAGCCGACGGGCGCTATCGGCAGATCTTCGAGGCCTACGGCGCCACACCATGAGGCAAAAACATAAAAGCCAGCCTGTGAAAGGCTGGCTTGATACTGGCTCCAGAGGAACTACAGCGTGGAGGAGCGTTACTTTATAGCGCTGCCATTTTTCAGGTCTGCTTTCTGACGTTTGGCGTCGCGCTTCTCTTTCAGTGACATCTGCGGTTTTTTCTTGGCATCTTTGCCGTTGTGATGTTCTTTGTTACTCATCATCAAACTCCAAAAATGTTACCCAGACAGTTGGAACCCAGGTTCCAGCATGCCATCCGAATCGTAGACTTCAGTAGTACGCTTTCAGTGACGACCGATTGATCGCACTCACTCCAGCATACCCCCAATGTTGCGCAAGAATCCACCCTCATCAGCCAGGGTTCGTCCTGAGTCATGCCTCCATATCGGCTCCGATCGGACACCTGATGGCATGAAAGGCCAAAAAACCTGAGTATGCCTGATAAAATTCGCCTGCCCTGACATATTCACTCACGAATTGAAATAAATCACCAAATCAAAAATGACTATTCTTTAAATAAGACAAGGTAATTTAGATAAGCATTCTCACTACCGTCAGAAACAAAATATTACAACCTGAATAGGCGGTTTTATTTTCAAGCTGATATTATCCCGACTTATTTTTATAATTATGTTCCCGAGAATAAGGACATCCCATGACCAGAAAAACGAGAGCGGCGCTGGTCTCCGTTTGCTCAAATATCACACTGATTATCATGAAGATATTCGCTGGCATTCTGAGTGGCTCCGTCAGTATTATTTCGGAGGCCATTCATTCGGCAATGGATCTGGTGGCGGCTCTCATCGCCCTGTTTGCAGTACGCAGGTCAGATATTCCCCCCGATCAACGCCATCCTTATGGACATGACAAAATAGAAAACGTCTCCGGCGTGATCGAAGCTTTGCTGATCCTGCTGGCCGCTGGCTGGATCATCTTCGAAGCTATCGGCAAGTTGATTACACCAACGCCGATCGAAAGCGTGGGTTTTGGCGTACTGGTCATGCTGATCTCGGCGCTGGTCAACAGCGGCGTTTCCACCTATCTGTATCGGGTGGCGAAAGAGGAAGAATCCGTTGCCCTGGCAGCTGATGCCCTGCACCTCAAGGCAGACGTGTTGACCTCCCTAGGGGTGGCTGTCGGTCTGTCGGGTATCTGGCTCGCCGCCGGGCTGGGTTACAACCTCTATCTGCTCGACCCCATAGTCGCCATCTGCGTGGCGCTCTTCATTCTCAGAGAAGCAATATCCATGCTTGACCAGGCTTTTCAACCACTGCTGGACCACAGCATGAACGAGGAGGAACTGGCCATGACGACCCGAGTGATCGAACAGTGCTGCCCGGAGCATGGGGGCTTTCACGCCCTGCGCAGTCGCCAGGCCGGACGCCGTCGCCACATCGATTTCCATCTGACCCTGCCCAAGGAGATGAGTATCGAACACTCCCACGCCATCTGCGATCGGATAGAAGAAGGCATAATGCGTCACATACCTCATGCCATAGTGCTGATCCATGTCGAACCGAGCGGCCACAGTTGAGAGCTGTACCAGGCAAACCGGGACATACGAGAAATCTGCAGTGAACTGGCAGATAAATGACGGAGAAAAGTGCGGAACCGGCTCTTTTATGCCAGCAGAGCGGATTGCATAAGAAATAGTCGGTGAAAATGTGTTAATGTATTCCACCCCCCAGCCGCCCCAGGAGCGCGCCGTGAAAAAGTTGGAAATGAAAGACCTCACCGAAGCCGAAAAGGCCGAGATAACCCTGTTGCTCCAAAAAGCCCAGGCCAATGCTGATCATCAGCTGACCAACGCAGAACGTAACAGGATCCGTGAGGAAGGCCGGCTTAAAATCGTGGCAGATCGTGCAGAGGCGGCCAAGGTGGCTTCCAAACTGGCTCGGGAAAAGGCCAAAGAACGGGCCAGAAATCAGGTACTGCCAGAAACCTTCAGCTGGATCGACTCCGTCAGCAACAAGTTTCGCAGCAAGCGCTGAGTTAGCGCTGTGTTGATGAACGCCCACCCACACCAGACCGGTGTGGGTGGGCGTTTGCCATTCAGGCCCTGCGGCAACCTAAGGAAGAGCACTGCTATACCGCTCTTGATCAGGAACGCCTCTACGCCAGTCAGAAAGCAGTCACAAAAAAGCTCAGCGCCAATCATAGCAAGGGCCAGCGCTCAATCTCGTCAGTGAACGCCGTGGCTCATGTGACAATATGAAGTTGGTAGCACGTCGATAACCAGAAATTAATATTGAGATAAAGTTTGCTTTAACGAAGAGAGCATGTTTTAATCTCTCTCGATGGTTCGGTAGTTCAGACCTGTTTATGTTAGGCAGTCATTTTAGTAAAGCAGTGATTAGTATAAGAGTTATCTACGATAGTTCTTATTAAATAATTCTCCTTCTTTAGTGCTCCCCATACGTATTGCTGACGAAAAATCATAGATTGCCAACTTTTGGCACTTAAAACACTATTTTAGGAAATTATTATGTCTAACAAAATGACTGGTACCGTTAAATTCTTCAACGCCGAGAAAGGTTTTGGTTTCATCTCCCCGGCTGACGGCAGCAAAGACGTGTTCGTACACTTCTCTGCAATCCAGTCCACCAGCTTCAAAACTCTGGACGAAGGTCAGCGCGTTGAGTTCACCATCGAGCAAGGCCAGAAAGGCCCGGCTGCTGCCAACGTAGTTGGTCTGTAATTCAAGCAAGGAAGCCTTCACGCTAGCTAACGCCTGCTGAGAAGACCTTCTGCAAGAATTAAAAAAACCCGCCTAGGCGGGTTTTTTGTTGTCTGAAATTCAGTGTTTACCCCGTTTACCCCCTCTCTCAGCCCTTTCATCTCTCCCTCGACTCTGTTCATCTTGCTGCTTTATGTCACCCAGGTACTCCCCGCTCTGTCTGCCCCTCCTGCTGGCCCTATGACAGCCCAATAAACTTAATGAGATTAATTATCGTTTACACACCTTTCACTGATCATTACAATGCCAGCCGACAAACGGGAAGATTATTCAATTGAACCTTCCCGGTCCTGATTTCACGCGGGATGCAGTGAAGTCACCCCATCGAGTTCACCCAAAGGATGAATGTCACTTTCTCATTAAAAGAGTTCAGGCCAACATGATAAAAATGCACCGCAACAAGCTGACCACGCTCATTCTCGCCACCCTAGCCTCCCACGCCTATGCCACCGAACAGGAAGTCATGGTTGTGACGGCTTCCGGCTTCCAGCAGAAGATCGAAGATACCGCCGCCTCCATCTCGGTAGTGACCCGTGAGCAATTGGAAAAACGCGCCTACCGCGACGTGACCGATGCACTGAAAGATGTGCCGGGCGTGGTGATCACCGGGGGTGGCAGCAGCAGTGACATCAGCATTCGTGGCATGGGCTCCAAATACACGCTGATGCTGGTGGATGGCAAGCGAGTCGACAGCCGTGGCACTCGTCCCAACAGCGATGGCCCGGGCATAGAGCAGGGCTGGTTGCCACCGCTGCAAGCCATAGAGCGTATCGAGGTAGTGCGGGGCCCCATGTCCTCCCGTTACGGATCGGATGCCATGGGCGGCGTCATCAACGTCATCACCCGCAAGACCGCCAGCATGACTGCATGGCAGGGTTCGCTGCATGCTGACTCCACCTTCCAGGAGAACAAGGACTCAGGCAATATCTTCCAGACCAACGCCTACACGGCCGGCGCTCTGGTAGACGGGCTGCTGGGGGTGCGTCTGAACGGCCAGCTTTCCCATCGCGGTGAGGATCAGTTCCAGAATGGCTTCGCCGAACAGGAGATGCGCAGCGGCACTGCCGTGTTCAGCCTGACCCCTGACGAGCACAATCGCTTCGACTTCGAGGCCAGCCGCGGTCTGCAGGATCGTGATCGCACGCCGGGTGAGTCCATCCCGGCCAAGTCCAAGCCCAGCCTGAGCACTTACGAGCGCACCAACTACGCCATCACCCACGACGGCCGCTACGACTTTGGCTCCTCCACCAGCTATCTGCAGCGGGAAGAGAATACCAATCCCGGCCGCCAGATGAAGCTCATCAACACCATAGCCGACACCCACACCCAGTTTGAGCTTGGGGACCACTACCTGAGCGTGGGTGGCCAGTACCGCTACGAGGATCTGCAGGATCAAGGCAACCAGCTCAACGTGGCCAACCGCGCCAACCAGCTGACCCGCTGGAGCTGGGCCATGTTCGTGGAGGACGAGTGGGCACTGACCGACAGCTTCGCCCTGACCGGCGGCGTACGCATGGACAGGGATCAGAACTACGGCACTCACTGGAGCCCGCGTCTGTACGGGGTCTGGCATCCGGCTGAGTCATGGACGCTGAAAGGGGGCGTCTCCACCGGTTACCGTTCACCGGATCTGCGCATGTCGGCCGCCAACTGGGGCCAGGCCACGGGTGGGGGCACTCAGGATGGGATGCTGGTGGGCAGCCCGGCTCTCAAACCTGAAACCAGCGTGAGCCAGGAAATCGCACTGCTGTGGGATGGTCAGGAGGGGTTGAGCACAGGGCTGACTCTGTTCAACACTGACTTCGAGGACAAGATCTCCGAGATCCGCCGTTGCACCAGCAAGAGCGATCCCTCCTGCACTCTGAACGGTCATACCTATGACTTCATCAGCGACCGCATCAACGTCGACAAGGCGAATATGCGCGGGGTGGAAGGCACGGCCAACTGGGCCATCAACGAAGACTGGTCGCTCGCCTCCAGCTACACCTTCACCCAGTCCGAGCAGAAGAGCGGCTCGATGGAAGGCAAGCCTCTGAACCAGATGCCGCGCCACATGTTCAACACCACGGTCGACTGGCAGACCACAGAAGAGGTCAGTCTCTGGTCACGGGTCAACTTCCGCAGCAAGACCTCTGACTACCTGAGCCGGGTCAAGATGGCAGAGGGCACGCCTTCCTACACCTTCTTTGACACAGGTCTGGTCTACAAGGCCAACAAGAACCTGGACGTGACTGCCGGTATCTACAACCTGTTCGACAAGACGGTGGATTACACCAGCTTCGGTACAGTGCTGGACGGTCGCCGCTACACACTGGGAATGACCTACAACTTCTGATGAATCGCCGCCGCCCATCCCGGGCGGCGGCCTATGTCTCCTCTTTGTCAGCGTCCTCTTCTGCATAACAGGCTGCCTGCCAGGTATTGCGACCACGGGATTTTGAACCATACATCAGCTTGTCTGCCTGCTGCAGCAAGCCAGTGCTCTCTGCCCTGACCCCTGATGGAACCCAGACGGCCCCCGTGCTGATGGAAAGCCCCAGCTCACCGGCACTGGTCTGCAACTTCTGAGCACTCACCTCCCGTCCGATCCGGCTTGCCCAGCCTTGCAACGCCGCCATATCTGCCATCGGCAAGCTGATACAAAACTCCTCTCCCCCGATCCGGGCAAACAGCGCATCGCTTGGCAAGACGGCCTCCACCCGCTCGGCCAGGGCGACGATCACCTCATCCCCGACGCCATGGCCAAAGTGATCATTGATGCCCTTGAAGCGGTCGATGTCGAACAGCAGCAGGGCCGAAGCCTGACCGCTTGCCAGCCGCTCGGCCAAGAGCGGCAAGAAGGCGCGCCGGTTCAGGATCCCCGTCATGGAGTCTGTGTTGGCGAGGCTCTCCAGCCGGGCATTGGCCCGGACCAGCTCGGCGGTACTGCTCGCCACAGCGCGCCTCAGCTGCACTATGTAAACCAGCAATACAGCCCCTGCCGTCGCCGATAGCCAGAACCAGAAGTGGATGGGATAGACGGTCTCTATATGCATCCATTTGCGGGTAATGCGCTCCCTGTCTGCCTCGCCCATGCGAGAAAATCCCTGCTCCAGCTCCTGCAACAGGGCCTGATTGCCCTTGGCGACGGCAAAACGCACCTCATCGCTGTAGAGATGGCGTACGGGAATGAAGCGGGTGGGATCTTTCGAGGTGTAGATATAAAAATTGGCCATCTGCAGATCGGCGATGAAGGCATCCAGCTTTCCGCTCAAAGCGGCACTCAGCATGGCATCGTTATCGTCAAAGGCTTGCAGGCGCGTGTTGGGAAAGTGCTTGCGGGCGTAATACTCCTCATAACCGCCCACTACCACCCCCACACTCTCGTGCAACAGGTAGTAATTCACATCTGTGCCGCGCAGAGAATTGGAAAAAAACAGCTGGGCATCCAGCCGGGAGAGCGCCCGACCATAGTCATAGAGCGGATTGCGCTCCGGTGACCAGAGCAGGCCACCATGGACATCGGCCTTACCGGTGCGCACCAGCTCCAGCGAGGTCTGCCAGTCCACCAGTTTGAACTGGACCGGTCGCCCAGTGACCCGCTCGAACTCCCGCCAGTAGTCGATCAACAGGCCATCTGGCTGCCCCTTGTCATTGATGTAGGAGAAGGGCTGCCAGGCCTTGGAGTTGGCCACTATCAGGGGTTTGACCGCGGGGGTAGCCCAGACGGGCAGCAAGAGTGCAAGGAGCAGCAAACCTGCGCCCCAACTGACCCGCCAACCTGCCCCAGAAGAGACCGCCATTCCTGAACCCACCTTGTTATTGGACATCTATGCGGCCATTTATTATCACTAGCTTCATCATAGAAGAGCAAGCATGACCCAGTATGAAATTGGCGTTATTTCAGTCTGATAGCAGAAAAATAAACCAAGGAGGGCGCCACCTGGGCGCCCTCCTCATACAGCCTCGACAACAGTTACAGGGGCAGGCTAATCCTGGCTTCCAGCCCACCCTGCTCCCGGTTGTGCAGGGTGAGTTCGCCCCCATGCTGATGTACCAGAGTGCGAGCGATGGAGAGCCCCAGCCCAACGCTACCGGATTCGATATTGCGCGCCTCATCGAGCCGCACGAACGGCTTGAACACATCTTCCAGCCGTTCAGGATCTATGCCAGGCCCCTGATCGCAGACCCGGATCAACAGCTCACTCTCGGTGCGCTCCAGCGATACCTCGGCACTGCCAGCGTACTTGATGGCATTGCCGATGAGGTTTTGCAGCACCCGCCGCAAGGTATTGGCGCGGCAGGCATAGACCTGCTTTCCCTCCACCAGGCAAGTCACCGGCTGACCGGTATCGGCATAATCGTCACACAGACTCTCCAGCAGACTGACCAGATCCAGCTCCCTGGTCGCCTCCTGCTGCCCCTCTTCCCGGGCAAAGCTCAAGGTGGCCGCCAGCATCTGCTCCATCTGTTGCAGGGTCTGCTGAATGCGTTCCTTGTCTTCTCCCTCGGCCAGAAACTCGGTTCTTAGCCGCAAACTGGTGATGGGGGTGCGCAAGTCATGGGAGATGGCCGCCAGCATCCGGGTTCTGTCCTGCACGAAGCGGTCGAGCCGGGTATGCATGCGGTTGAACGCCTGGATGGATTCACGGATCTCGGTCGGCCCCTCTTCGTGGAGCGGCTCTATATCCTCGCCACGCCCCAGCCGGTCGGCGTTGGCGGCCAGCTGTTTGAGCGGCCGGGTCGCCCGACGAAACAGCCAGATCATCAGGCCAATCACCATGCTAGCTACCAGCATCAGGTTGAAGGTGGTTTGCCAGGACCAGCTCGACGACTCCTTGTCCACCAGAGAGCTGAACTGCAGCCAGCCCCCGCGCGGCAACTGGATGGAGCCATACAGCCGCATGTCCTGCGGTGGCGGCATCCCCTTGCGATCCTTGAGCATGCGGGAGTGGTGTTTCCAGGCGCGGCTGCGCTGGGCATCCTGCTTCAGCTCGGCGCTGATCTCCACCATCAGTGACGGCGGATAGCCCAGCCGTGAACGCACCTGCTGCTCGAAGCGGGGGCTGCGATTCTCCGGTTGCAGCGGCTCGTCAGAGAGGCGCAGCAGCAGGGTATCGCTGCGGCTCGCCTTGAGAATTTCGTCGTAGAGCGAGGGGGGGGACAGGGCCAGCAGACGCGCCACAGAGACGATGCGCTGCATGGCATTGCGGCTGTTGATGTAGCCGAGCGCCTCCTCCCGATCCGAGCGGTAGATCTGGATGCTGAGCAACTGGATCAACACCAACCCGGCCAGCGCCACCAGTATGATCTGGCCGGTGAGCCCCTTGGGCCAGAGGCGGGAGCACAATCGCTTGATCATGGCCACGAGGTCACACCTGGGTCACATCGGCGGCGAACAGGTAACCGCCACCCCAGATGGTCTTGATAAGTTCGGGGTTCTTGGGATCCCGCTCCAGCTTGCGGCGCAGCCGGCTCACCAGGGTATCGATAGCCCGGTCGAAGGCGACAGCCTCCCGGCCACGGGCCAGATCCAGCAGTTGATCCCGACTCAGCACCCGCTGGGGACGTTCCAGAAACACCCGCAACAAGTCGAACTCGGCGGTAGAGAGGCTCAGCCCCACCCCCTCTTCATCCACCAGCTCCCGCCGGTTGATGTCGAGCAGCCAGCGATCGAAGCGCAGATCCCGGGTCAGGGTCTCTGGGGCGGGCTGCGGCTCGACGTTGGTGCGACGCATCACCGCCTTGATGCGAGCCAGCAACTCCCGCGGGTTGAACGGCTTGGCAAGATAGTCATCGGCTCCCATCTCCAGCCCTATGATGCGGTCCGTCTCCTCCCCCATGGCGGTGAGCATTATGATGGGCATGCAGGATTTCGCCCTCAGCTCCCGGCACAGGGTCAGGCCATCCTCCCCCGGCATCATCAGGTCCAGCACCAGCAGATCGAACTCCCGCTCTTCCAGCAACCGCTTCATCTCCTTGCCATCCCGGGCACAGCTGACCCGCAGGCCATGCTGCTCCAGGAAGCGTTTCAGCAGATCGCGGATCTCGCTGTGATCGTCGACGACCAGAATGTGGGTGCTGCTTTGGTTCATGAGAGCCTCTCCTGTTAGAGCTGGCACGAGTATACGAAAATCTGTCGGGCGGTTTGTGTCAAAGTGTGCCAGATCAGCAAGATGCCACACTCTGCTACAAAAAAGCGGTCACTCGGCAAAATTGAGACACAAGGCGAAGGTTTACTGGGGCTCGTCCATATTCGCTCATTGCAGGAGACAGGCCATGCTCGCCCTCACCACGCCCTTCATGCTGGCTTATGCCGCCAGTGAGGCCCTTGCCAGAGCGGCGGCCAAACCGCACCAACCTGCAAAGGCAGACAGCCTGACCCGGGAGTCCCCTTCGGATGGCGCTGGCGTCACGGCGGCCAGCCTCCCTGCACCCGACGAGACACACTTCCCTTCCCCATGATGCAGACTGCGCCCGGTTCGGGCGGCGCCTGACACCATGACACACAACGCCGGCATCCTTCGGCGAGCCACACCAAGGAGACAATGATGATTAAAAAGACCCTGACCCTGTTTGCACTGGCCGGACTGGCCCACATCGGCATGGCACAAGCGGCTATTCCGGCCGACGTCAGCGCAGCCCCCGGCCTGCTGTTCGTCAACTGGCACGATAACGCCAGCAGCAGCAGCGCCAACCCGACCCTGATGATCCGCAACGCCTCCGGCGATCTGCTCAAGCAGGTGCCCGCCGAGCTGAAAGGGATGCAGCAGGTCCGTCTGCCGATGAGAGCCCAGGGCAATCTCACCCTTAGCCTGGATGGTGACAGCGACAGCTATCGCATGCCTTACAGCGTTGGCAGCGGCCGCCAGCGCTGAACCAACCTATTCACCCTGTGATTTTCTCACGATAATGATGTTGCCTGACCGGTGACATAGAAATACCCCGCTAGAGACTGTATCCGGTGGGGTATTTTTATTGGTTCATACCGGCACTGAATATATTTCGGCCCGCCACTATCACTTATTCCCCTGATCCGATGAGCAGATAAATTTAACCGGGAGGCAACCACTCTTCTATGAGTAGCCCCCTGTTTTCGCTACTGTCTTCAGCAAGGTGAAATACAAGATCCCGATGTCACACTCTGCTACAAAATAGGCTTCAACTGGCAAAGTTCAGACACCGGTCTGGTGTTTACTTGAGGTCAAGGCGAGCAAGCCGAATCCGAACTCAATCCGCAAGGAGATATACCATGAAGACTCTGACCAAAACTCTGCTGACCGCCACCCTGATCCTTGGCCTGCCGCTCGGCGCCTATGCCGCCAGCGAAGCCGTTGCCACTACCCAGGCCGGCGCCATGACCAATTGCCCCATGGATGGCAGCGGCATGAAAGGTGGCAAGCACCACGGTGGCCGCCACGACAAAATGGCCCGCATGCAAAACATGACTCCGGAGCAGATCCAGGCCAACCTGCAGCAACGTTATGACAGGATCGAAGACCCGGCCAAGAAAGCCGAATTCGTGAAGAACCTGAACCTGCGCGCCGACGGCATGACCAAGCACGCCGACGCGATGAAGCAGTTTGCCGAAGCGCACCAGTAAGCGCATCGCAATCAGTACAAGGGTGGCCTCGGCCACCCTTTCTTTTTTCCACTTTCCCGCGCACTGGCTCATGGCAGGGGGATCACCCCGTCGAGCCGTCATTTCCCTTATCTTCTGCTCCGGGTTCTGTGAGCGATAACAAACGTTTTATGTTCGAAATGACTAATAATGGCGACTCAAACAACAAGGTCACGCAAGACAGTGCCAACAACAGACAGGAGTCGTTATGGGGTGGAGTCTGGGAACAATCAAGGGACGATATACAGCCGTCTTCGTGGGATTCATGGTGCTGGTGTGCGCCCTGACGGTCATCGGCATCCAGATCTGGATCAAGCCGGCGCTGCAGAAGGCCGGTGAACAGAATGTGACACTGCTGGTCAGCGAGATCGCCACCGACATCCTCGATGAGCTCAACGGCGTACAGAGCCAGTCCCGCAGCATCACCCAGCTGGTCGCCCAGCTGCCAAGCGAGCAAATTGATGCCCTGCTGCCTGCGCTGATCGATCAATATGGCAATGCCATGGTGTTTGGGGGCGGCATCTGGCCGCTGCCGGATCAACGGGAAGCGGGCCGTGCCAAGTTCAGCACCTTCTTTCACAGGGATGCGGCCAACAAGCTGATCCCCAACACCTACTGGAACTCGGCCGAGGCCCCCAACTACTTCGAACAGCCCTGGCACAAGGCGGGGCAACAGGCTCCCCAGGGCATGTGCGTCTGGGCGGCGGCCTACAAGGACGGTGCCAGCCAGCAGCCGAGAACCAACTGCGCCATGGGGATCTATCGCAACGGCGCCCTGTTCGGGGTATCGACCATAGATGTGACCCTGGGTTTCTTCAACGATCTGGTGGCCAGGAAAGAGCAGGAGATCGGGGGCCAGGTGATGATCGTCGAGGCTGACGGCAAGATCCTGAGCAAGAATGCCCGTCTGAACGGGGATGTTGTGCTGGGCAACCTCTCGGCTCACGCCGATTACCCCTTCGCCGGTGCCATCGCCAGCCTGCTCGGCCAGAGCCGGGGTACAGGGCTGTTGCGCACCACTTTCCAGGATCAGGGGCAGGAACAGACATTGCTGCTGCAGGCCATAGAGGGGACTCCCTGGTTGCTGGCCACCGCTCTGCCAACCAGCACCCTGACCCAGGACAGCCAGGACGTGCTCACCACGCTGGCCGCAATCCAGCTGCCCCTGGTCGGGCTGCTGTTCGTGCTGATGCTGCTGGCCATCACTCAGCTCGGCAGCCGCTTGCAGACCCTCAAACAGAATATCGACGCCCTCTCTGCCGGCGATGCGGACCTGACGGCCCGCATCCAGGTGAAGGGGAATGACGAGCTGGATCACATCGCCCTGTCGGTGAACCGCTTCATCGCCTATTTGCAGCAGATGATGGTGCAGGTGACTGACGCCACCGACCTCATCACCCGCGAACTGGCGCAGCTCGATCAGCAGACGGGTCAGGCAAGACGGATCCTTGGTGAACATGCCGCCGAGACGGATCAGGTGGTCACCGCCCTCACCGAGCTCAGCTCCACCGCCGACAGCGTGGCACAACACGCCAGCGACTCGGCCAGCTTCACCGAAGCCGCCAACGGCCAGGCCGCCAATTCACGCAAGGTAGTGGGATCGGCCTCCGCCAGCGTAGTGGCCCTGATCGACGAAGTGGATCTCGCCGCCGCCAAGGTGCTGGAAATGCAGGAAGATGCCAAGCAGATAGGCAGCGTGCTCGGGGTGATAGGTGGCATCGCCGCCCAGACCAACTTGCTGGCGCTCAATGCCGCCATCGAAGCAGCCCGGGCCGGTGAGCAGGGGCGCGGTTTCGCTGTGGTGGCTGACGAAGTGCGTGCCTTGGCGGCCCGTACCCAGAAGAGCACGGCCGAGGTGGGCAGCATGCTGTCGCGCCTCACTCAGGGGGTGGCCGATGCCGTCGTCGCCATGGAGCAGACCAAACGCAGCTGTCAGGCCGCGGCAGATACCACTGGGCAGGTGACTGGGGGGCTCGACAGCATGGCCGACTCAGTGGTGCAGATCCACGATCTCAGCAGCCAGATCGCCACCGCCGCCGAGGAGCAGAGCCGGGTGACAGAGGAGATCAACCGCAACATGGTCAGCATCCGCGACATGCTCAACCTGCTGGTAGAAAATGGCCGCAACACGGAGCAGAGCGCCGAGTCGCTGCTCAGCTCCAACCGCCAGTTGCTGGCCCTGGTGCGTCGCTTCAAGGTGTGATCATGAAAGTCAGCCAGCAAAAAGGGGCCATCAGGCCCCTTTTTCATGCACGTCACTCAGACTCAAGCCTTGGCTTTGTCGGCCAGGTTCAGGGTCTTGACGGTTTCGCCTTCGAACTTGATGACGACGTTCTTCTGGGCCACTTCGGACTCTTTCAGCAGAGTCTTGGTGGTTTCAGCCAGCAGCGGGGAGGCCTTGTTCAGGGCGCTCAGGTCATAGGTCCACACTTCCAGACCGGCTTCGGTCTTGGTAGTGACGGGTGCGCCCAGCTTGTCCTTGATGGCTTGCTTGTTGGAGCCGCCTTCCTTGATGTCCAGCGCTCTCTTGATCGCTTCGTTGGAGGCGCTGTCCATGGCGGTACCTGCCATCTCTTTGGCACTGCTGGTGACACTGCTGGTCACTGTATCGGTCAGGGAGTCCATCAGACCGGCGTGGGCAAACAGGGGCAGTGCAGTCAGGGCAACCAGGATGCTCTTTTTCATCGTCTCATCTCTCATGGGGGATTAAAGAGCGCGCATCAAACCAGCGCCCTCAACAGGAGTCAAGGCAATCGCGCGGTCAATACGCATTCGGGGGGTAAATGAGAGAAATCCGACAACCGGTCGCGCCCGGGCAACCGGTGAAAAGCCTCTTGCAGGCACTTGTCATCTATTCACCGATCTGGTTCTTGCCCGCCAGCTTGGCCTGATAAAGCGCCCGATCCACCCGTACCATCAGCTGGCTCAGGGGCTCATTCAGCCGGTATTCCGCCAGCCCGAAACTCAGGGTGATATCGAGCTGCTCGCAGACCCGTGACTGGGCTATCAGCTCCCTCAGCTTGTCGGCCACCCGCCTGGCATCAGCAAGAGCTGTATTGGGCAGCACCACCATGAACTCGTCCCCACCCCAGCGGGCCAGCAGGTCAATCTCGCGAATATGGCTTTGCACCCGCGCCACTATGTTGATCAGGGTTTGATCCCCGGCAGCGTGGCCATGGCTGTCATTGATCTGCTTGAAGTCATCCACGTCCATGGCGATCACCGAAAACGGCTGATGGAAGCGCTTGGCCCGTTCGCACTCCATCTGGATATCACGCTCGAGCCGATAACGGCTGGCGGCGCCGGTCAGGGCATCGGTTTCTGCCAGCTGGCGGTTCTCTTCCGCTTTTTGCTGCAATGTCGCATTGAGCTGCACCAGCTCGGCCGTGCGTTTGGCGATCAGCTGCTCCAGTGAATGGTTGCGTGACTCGAGCTGTTCATAGAGCAGCTTGCGAGCGTGGATATTGCGGTGGGCACCTATCATGCGCGCCACTGAACCATCCGGATTGCGCGCTATGATATGGCCGCAATCCTCGATCCAGATGTAGCTGCCATCCTGACAGCGGCAGCGGTACTCGACCCGATAGTCGGGCGCTGAACCACTCAGATAGGCATCGAAGCAGGCCATCACCCGCGCAATGTCGTCGGGGTGAATCACCCCCTCCCAGGTGAAAACGTTGTTGCCAAGGGAGTGGGGCTCATAGCCCAGCATCAGATACCAGCCAGGGTTGCGATAAACGAAGCCGGTGTTGGCATTCCAGTCCCAGATCCCGTCGCTGACCACCTCCAGAATGCCGTGCACTACGGCTTCACTGACGTCCGATATCCTGATCGTGTCACTCTCTTGCAGCATAGAGACCATCCTTGTTCTTCTGCCCCGCACAGTGGCGGGGATGCTCAAGCCCGATTGTTGAATAAACAGCGGAGGGGGAACTATCACCCGGCAGCTTGCCCTCCGCTCTTTGCCCGCCCAGACCTGCCCTGCTATTGGCCATATTATCGGCAGAAATCAGGTTCGTATGAACAACGGCTGCAACCAGTGTGGTTCAGGTTACTGCGTCTGTCTGGTTATAAATCCTGGATGACACAGGCAAACCCATGAGCCGGGCACACCCAGTCGACAAGGGATTCATCCAGCCGAGCCAGGGCCCCCCCCTGCGGCTGCGTTTCAGTAGGTAGCGATAATTGCACCAATGAGGGGCACCGCTTTGGCGCGGCTCTGTCCAGATTGGGTAAACATCACGCTATATAGGCCAGAGATAAACTTAAGACATTGAAAATAAACACTAATACTTTTGGCCCACTAATTGCTTTGATCAGGGTCAACCACCAAAGGATTGGGGAAGCTGCATGAAACTGATCACCGCCATTATCAAGCCATTCAAACTGGATGACGTTCGCGAAGCCATCGCCAGTCTCGGCGTCGAGGGGCTGACCGTCTCCGAGGTCAAGGGCTTCGGCCGCCAGAAGGGGCACACCGAACTCTATCGCGGAGCCGAATACCAGGTCGATTTCCTGCCCAAGGTAAAGCTGGAGATCGCCACCCTGGCCGACAACGTCGAGCACATCATCGAAGCCATATGCAAGGCCGCCTACACAGGCAAGATCGGTGACGGCAAGATTTTCGTCTATGACCTGCAGGCTGCCGTGCGGATCCGCACCGGCGAGACTGACGCAGAAGCCCTTTGATACAACAGGAACCGAGGAACACAACATGGAAGAGTTGATCAAGTCCGTTTCAGAGCTGCGCTATGCGCTCGATACCTTCTATCTGCTGATATCCGGCGTGCTGGTCATGTGGATGGCCGCCGGCTTCTCCATGCTCGAAGCCGGGCTGGTACGCGCCAAGAACACCACCGAGATCCTGACCAAGAATATCCTGCTCTACTCCATTGCCTGCATCATGTTTCTGCTGGTTGGCTACAACATCATGTACGTGGACAATGCCGCCGGTGGCTGGTTACCCAGCTTCGGCAGCCTGATCGGCACCCAGGCTGACGATGCCGGGCACTCATTGCACTCCGACTTCTTCTTCCAGGTGGTGTTCGTGGCGACCGCCACCTCCATCGTCTCGGGGGCCGTGGCCGAGCGGATGAAGCTCTGGTCCTTCCTGCTGTTCTGCGTGGTGATGACGGGCGTCATCTACCCGATGGAAGGGTACTGGACCTGGGGCGGCGGCTTCCTCAAAGAGGCCGGTTTCTCCGACTTCGCAGGCTCCGGCATAGTGCATATGGCCGGTGCCGCCGCCGCCCTCGCCGCCGTGCTGCTGCTCGGCGCCCGCCGCGGCAAATATGGCAAGCAGGGTGAGATCTACCCCATCCCGGGTTCCAACCTGCCGCTGGCAACCCTGGGGACCCTGATCCTCTGGATGGGCTGGTTCGGCTTCAACGGTGGCTCTCAGCTGGTGCTCTCCACCGCTGCCGACGCCACCGCCATCGGCACTGTGTTCGTCAACACCAATGCCGCAGCGGCAGCCGGTGTGGTCGGCGCCCTGCTGGTCAGCAAGCTCACCTGGGGCAAGGCGGATCTCACCATGATCCTCAACGGCGCTCTCGGCGGCCTGGTTGCCATCACGGCCGACCCCGCCTCCCCCAGCCCGCTGTTCGCCAGCCTGATCGGTGCCCTGGCCGGCGCCCTGGTGGTCTACGCCATCGTCGCCTTCGATCGCCTGAAGATTGATGATCCGGTCGGCGCCATCTCGGTACACGGTGTCTGCGGCCTGTTCGGCCTGATGGTAGTGCCCCTCTCCAACGAGAGCGCCACCTTCTCGGCCCAGCTGCTGGGTGCGGCCGTCATCTTCGGCTGGGTGTTTGGTGCCTCCCTCATCGTCTGGGGCATGCTCAAGGCCACCATGGGGCTGCGAGTCAGCGAAGAGGAAGAGATGATGGGAGTCGACGTGCACGAATGCGGCATCGATGCCTACCCCGAGTTCGTCACCGTCAAATCCAGCATCTGACCGGCTGAACAAGCACAATGCAACAGGGCCGGAGGCAAACCTCCGGCCCTGTTTTTTTATCGCCAAAAATGGGTGCGGTGTGGATATCCTGGGTGCGCAGTGCCATGCGCCCTCGACATGCCCCTGTGGGGCCAATGGCAAAAATGTGTTCAACACCTCAGAGATCCCCTCATTTTTAGAGACTCAAATAATTCCAAGTGTGCGGGTATATAAGCGGTGTTGCTTCAGGTAG
>NZ_JAPDBE010000056.1:0-16113 GCF_027705025.1 Aeromonas sp. D3
AAGCCAAGGCCACAGAAATACAGTGTAAAAAAAGCCAATAAAAACAATGCCAGTCAGGCTTAACTGACTGGCATTAGCGCCATGAGCGCCGGTTTTTTATCGGTGAAGAGTCAAGTGGCTTACTGCGCTTGCTCTGCGTGTTGCTGATAGCGCTGCTGCCATTTGCTGCTTTCGGCTTCGTCACCCTGGGTCTGCCAGAACTCGCAGATGGAGTTGGCGAGCTCGGATGCCATGGCGTGATCTCCATCGCGGCGACTCATCAGATATTGTCCCAGCCAGCTTTGATATTGTTTCATTGCCCGATCTCCTTATCTAAGGTGCCCTTGGGTGTTGCCCGTCTGGTAAAACAGCCTCTCGACCGCGGCCAGACCTGACTCAACCAGGTCACTGTTTTTCTGCGCACCTCTGTTCGTTGTTATCACCGGATTGGGTAGCGATCTCGCCGGATAACGGTGTGAACGGGGCGCAGATGTCAAAAAACGGACCCTATCCTATCACAAAATAACCAACTTGGGGGGATTGGCAGCCGAATGAGGAGACGTGACGTGATCATGCTCAGCGCAAAGGGTGTGCCATCTTGCTGATCCATGAAGAGAAAAACCCGCCGGGGTGGCGGTTTTTTCGGGTGAAAAAAGATCAAATTTTGGCGGTGGCCAGGTATTTTTCCATCTCCTCGGCGGGCACCATGCCGCCGCCGGTGGCCCATACCAGATGGGTGGCCCGGGCCAGGGTAGCGGCATCGAAGCCGCGCTCCGCCTGCCACTCGCGATCGGCCGCGATGCGCCACGGGCCCGGCATGCCGGCCAGGGCCGAGGGTTCGAGTTTGATCTGCTCATCCCGCGCCAGCAGCCCCAGCAGGTCATACATCTCCTGATCGCTCAGGGTATAGAAACCATCAAGCAGCCGCTCCATGGCGTGGCCGACGAAGCCGGAGGCGCGCCCCACCGCCAGACCGTCGGCGGCGGTGAGGTTGTCGATACCCAGATCCTGCACCGAAATCTGATCGTGCAGGCCGGTGTGGACCCCCAGCAGCATGCAGGGGGAGTGGGTGGGTTCGGCAAACAAGCAGTGGACGTTATCCCCGAACGCGAGTTTCAGGCCAAAGGCCACGCCGCCGGGGCCGCCGCCGACGCCGCAAGGCAGATAGACGAACAGCGGGTGTTCGGCATCCACCTTGATGCCCATCTCATCGAACTGCTTTTTCACCCGCTCGCCCGCTACCGAGTAGCCGAGGAACAGGGGGCGGGAGTTCTCGTCGTCGATAAAGAAGCAGTTGGGGTCGCGTTCGGCCTCCTTGCGGCCCTGCTCCACCGCCACCCCGTAATCTTCGGCGTATTCCACCACTATGACCCCGTGTTCACGCAACTTGCGCTTCTTCCACTCCCGCGCATCGGCGGACATGTGGACTGTGACGGTGAAGCCGAGCTTGGCGCTCATGATGCCGATGGACATGCCGAGGTTGCCGGTGGAGCCCACGGCAATGCTGTACTGGCCGAAGAACTGGCGAAACTCGTCCGTGAACAGCTTGCGATAGTCATCTTCTTCGGACAGCAACCCGGCCTTGATCGCCAGCCGTTCGGCGTGGGTTAGCACCTCGTAGATGCCGCCGCGTGCCTTGATGGAGCCGGAGATGGGCAGGTGACTGTCTTTTTTCAGCAGCAGCTTGCCGGTTACCTCGACGCCGTAGCGCGCATTGAGCGTTGTCTGCATCGCCGGGATGGCGGCGATCTCGGACTCCAGAATGCCCTTGCTGGCGCGGGTCTCGGGGAAGGCTTCGCACATGTAGGGGGCGAAGCGGGCAAGCCGGGCGGAGGCATCCGCCACATCGCTGCCACCCAGTCCCACATGGGGCAGGCCAACCGCCAGCGTGCTGGCCTTGGGGTTGAACCAGGTCACGGGCTCGAGTGCGATCAGGGAGCGAACCAGCGGAAATTGAGCGATGAGCTGCGAAATGTCGTTCTTTTTCATAGGAGTCTCGGTCTTGTTACACGATATAGGAGAGCAGGAAGGTACCGGCCAGCGCCATCAGGGAGGCGACAAAGGTGGCGGTAGTGTAGTACTTGAGCGTTTCATTCAGGGTGGCACCGCAATACTGCTTGACCAGCCAGAACAGGGAGTCGGTCACCATGGTGCAGCCAATGGCGCCGGAGCCGATGGCGAGCGTCATGATCTCGGGGCTTATCTCGGGGTAGTGCACCATGATGGGGGAGACGATGGCTGTGGCCCCCATCATGGCGACCGTGGCCGAGCCGACGGCTGCGTGCAGCACTATGGCCACCAGCCAGGCCAGCAGGATAGGGTGCATGTCCAGCTGGGAGAGGATGGTCGCCAGGCTGTCTCCCAGTCCGCTCGCCTTGAGCACGCCGTTGAAGGCGCCGCCTGCCCCTATGATGAGCAGGATGTTGGCGATGGAGGAGAAGCACTCCTCTGTCTTGCCCAGCAAGCCTTCCATCTTCATGCGCTGACGGATCCCCAGCACGTAGTAGGCTGTGAAGGCGGCGATGAACATGGCGGTGATGGGGTTGCCGATAAACTCCAGCACGGTATAGAGGCTGCTTGCGTGATCCATGTTGAGCTCGGCCACCGTCTTGGCCAGCATCAGCAGTATGGGCAGCAGCACGGTGAAGAGAGAGGCACTTAAGGTCGGGAGGCTTGCCTCGTTGCGCGCCTCTATATTCGCAAAGGCGGCGGGCACCTCCTTGAACGGTACCCGTTTACCGAGCAGCTTCAAAAACAGCGGGCCGCCGACCAGGGAGGCAAACAGCCCGACCGCGAGACCGTAGACGATGACGGAACCTATGTCGGCACCCAGCTGATTGGTGACGTAGAGCGCGGCCGGGTGGGGCGGCACTATGCAGTGCACAGCCATCAGGGCGGTGCAGAGCGGGATGGCCAGCGTCAGCAGCGAGGTCCTGGTCTTGCGGGCGATGGAGAAGGCAAGGGGAATGAGCAGTACGACTCCCACTTCGACAAACAACGTGATGCCGCACACCAGACCGACCAGTACCATGATGACCTGAGGCGAGAGCCAGCGGCACTTTTGCAGGGCGAGGCCGATGCGTTCCGCCGCCCCCGATACTTCCATCATCTTGCCGAGTATGGTGCCAAGGCCGATGACGGCGGCGAGAAAGCCCAGGGTGCCGCCTATGCCCTCTTCCATGGCGTTGACCATCTTGACCGGGTTCATCCCCATCATGGTGCCGACATAGAAGCTCGCCAGCAGCAAGGCGAGGAAAGGATGCACCTTGCCCTTCACTATGGTGAAGACAATCAGAATGATGCTAGTCAGCAAGGTACCGACGACCCACACTTCAGAATTCATACTGCGCCTCTATGTGTCATGAGTGATGATTAGGCGCCTATTGAATGAAAATGACGGGCGGCTGACAAATGATGAAAATGGCGTCTTGGATGATCTGCGTTGATGCAAAGGTGCCACATTCATCACGTTTATCGGATTTTATGGGATTTGGGTTGTTTGGTTGCATCCAAAGATGGGATTTCTGGCTATCATCTGTGCGTTTTTTGGGGGCGAAGAGGCGTGCCAGATGTATACCGAAGATAACTACGTATCGAGAAACAAGCTGCTGAACGGTTATCAGCTCTCCAAGCTGCATACCTTCGAGGCGGCGGCCCGTCATAGCTCGTTTGCCCTGGCGGCGGATGAGCTGGCGCTGAGCCCCAGTGCGGTGAGCCACAGGATCAGTGCGCTGGAAGAGGAGCTCGGTTTCAAGCTATTCCAGCGCTTTCACCGCAAGGTGATGCTGACCGCAGAGGGGCAACGGGTCTTCTGGGCGCTCAAGTCCTCGCTGGAGTTCATCAATCAGGAGATCCTGGAGATCAAGCATCAGGAACTGTCCGGTTCCCTGACCGTCTACTCCCGCCCCTCCATCGCCCAGTGCTGGCTGGTGCCCAGACTCGCGGATTTTTCTCGCCTGCATCCCCAGATCGATCTCAACGTCATGACAGGTAACGAGAACATCAATCTGCACGGCTATGGCATAGACCTGACTATCTATTTCGATGACAAACTTCCTGAGCGGCTCGCCATCCACCCGCTGATGGATGAGTACATGGTGCCGGTCTGCAGCCCCGAATATGCCGAGCAGCATGGGCTGCTGGACAATCCTGACCACTTGCCTCGCTGTTGCCTGCTGCACGACAGGCAGGCCTGGGGCTATGACTCGGACAGCGATGAGTGGAGCAGTTGGGCTCGCCAGTGCGGCATCTCCCTTGACGCCTGCCAGTCGAACATGGGGTTCGATCGCTCCGATCTCGCCATTATCGCCGCCATGAACCACGCCGGGGTCGCCATGGGACGCAAGAATCTGGTGAGCAAGCGGCTGGCCAGACATGAACTGGTTGCCCCTTTCCCTGGCATGGAGGTGCGCTGCGAGCAGCGTTACTACATAGCGACCTTGCCCAACCGTCAGTGTCCCAAGATCCAGGCCTTTGTCGACTGGGTCTGCGCCCAGGCAGGGGAGACACAATAAGCGGCAGGGCCAATCGCCGTTTTATTCCTCGTCTGGCGTGCAGGATGGAGGGCGAATACCCGGCAAAAAACGGTGTAGATGGCATGAGAGGAACCGGAGAACTCGGGGAAGTTTGTCTCATATCTCAGCGAGTTAGCAGAATGAACTGTCAGTAAAGGCTCAATCGTTCGATACGGGATGGAAACAGGATACAAATAAAAAGGGCCACTTCTTGCGAAGCGGCCCTTTCCAAACGTTTGGGCTGGGGGAGTCTGAATTTAGCTTTTAACTTATTGATTTTATGTGATTAATTATTTAAGGCCAAGCTTTGGTGGTACATGCAGTGGTACATGCTGTAAAACCATCTTGTCTCAAGGAAAATCCAGAATATTTGGTTGCCGTGTGATTGTTTCCCAAATCGAGCGTTTGAATTGAACTAACTGAGGGAGTGGTGATCATCACCATTCCCTTCATGTTTGCATCAAGTCGCTTCACCCCATCACCAACTGGTCTCAATACATCAAGTTCCTGATCCACTGTGGCTCCCTCGCCTTCTGGGTTGATGCAGATGCAATGGAAAATGGTTCCACCCCGACCATCACGGGCGACGGGGACGTAGCCAGCTTTCACTGGCCAGACCATCTCTACCTTCTGGATTCTCAAGGGGATTTTCAGCCTCTCCCTGCGAGTGACCCAAGGGCTACTCGACTCTCTGATTTAGTTGATGAATGTTTCCTCTGTGCGCCCCCGATTACAGCTGTGCCAGCAAGCGAACCCGTACGGTGAAGGTGCCTATAGGCAGCCATCTAAAGGGACGATTACCGACCTGGTTATCGATTTAATTGGCCTGAAGGTGCTTGACGAAGGCGAGTGGAAAGTCAGAAAACACGGCGCCAATTTGGAATCGAACGATTTGTATTGATTTCGGATACGATGTTAATCGTAAACTGACAGGAGCGGAGTTATTTATAAAATCATATAAAATACTAGCGGTTATTTATAAGAAGTAATATTTTTCTGTCATTTTAACGGGGGTTATTTATGAAGTCTAATAATGTCAATGTTTTTTTATTATTTTTATGATTTTTCTCTTGTGTATTTTATTATATGTGATTTAATCCTTCTCAAGTTGGAAGGTGAGGTATATATGGTATACGAGCAAGATATTCGTTTGATTAAGATGACTGAGGTGTTAAAAAAAACAGGAATGTCTAAGTCCACAGTTTACAGCTTAATAAGCCACGGAATGTTTCCACAACAAGTTAGCTTGGGTATTCGCTCAGTTGCATTTGTAGAGGCGGAAGTTGATGCTTGGATTAGGGAAGGTGCGAATAAGTCACCAAACATAAAAATGCGCCTTTGTAAGTATTTGAATTTAATAAACTAATTTTTTCAGTTTCGTTGTGGAGGGTGCTTATTCGCACCCTCCCTAGAGGATCTCGATTGTCGTGCCACAACAGCATCATACGAGGGATGATTAGATCGTGGTAGTATTACAGCAGTGTCTCTCGGCAAGTCAGATAATACGTGCTCCACAACTCGCTAGCGGGTCTTCCATGCATTTTAATGCCGATATCTAGCAACAACAGCTCCCACTGCCGTGTATCGCGAAAAGCCATTTCACGAGCCTGTTCGATGCTATGGGCAGAATAGGCTCGGAGCAATTTGTCTGATGTCGTCGAAAACAACCTTTCAAAAAAAGCTAGATCTTTTGCAGCCATAACCTGTGAGCGCAGTGCTGTCAGATGCATAGTGTCCATTTCTGAATACCGAACAGCATCCTCAATAAATGTATCACAAACCTCATATGCAATCTCATGGGATCTCCCATGAGTACTGAGGGCAACGATTAGTAGAATGAGTTGAGTCATCACAAGATCTCTGCTGTCAGTATGAATAAACCAGTCTAGCAGTAACTAATGGAACCTGTGGGGTCTTAGCTCAAGTCAGATCGACGTTGAGCGGTTACTCATAGCTTCCCTAAGTGGCTATATAAAGATCAATTATTTTGATGATAAATATTGGCACCAAACTACAGCTAGGTGATAATGCTAGGCAATAAACAAATAACTTTTTAGGCGTGATATCCATGAACGATTTTATCAAAACACTGTTGAATATTCGTAGTCTCCGGGCTGCTCTGCGTGAACTACCATTCGAACAGTTGGTCGAGATTCAGGCCAAATTTGATGAGGTGTTTACAGAGCGTGAGGCTGCTGAGCTCCGATATCAGGAGGAAAATGCCGAGCGTCTGCGTAAGCTCGAGGAATTCAGCGAGATGCTGAAAAACGCAGGGATTGACCCCAGCGAACTGGTTGGCAGTGCAGCTCCGTCGAAAGCTGAAGGAAAGGAAAAGGCCAAGCGTGCGCCGCGTCCCGCAAAGTACAAGTATCACGAAGATGGCCAGGAAAAAACCTGGACTGGTCAGGGCCGTATGCCGAAAGCCATCGCTGAGGGCGTTGCTAGCGGAAAGTCCTTAGAGGATTATCTGATCTAATCCACAATTATAGTGGTATTGAAAGCAGCCGTAAGGCTGCTTTTTTTATTCATTCGACTATAATAAATTTTGTTTAGGGTGGCATGAGACATTTTTGTTCATGCTATCTGTCCATTACTCTACATGTATAGCGAGTGTTCTATGAAAATAATGACCACAAAAGAGGTTGAGATTATAGCTGATATTCAGTGTGACGTATGCCATAAAAGCACAACCCCACATATGAACCCAAATTTGTATAATCCTCAGTTTGGAGCCCTGACTGCAAAATGGGGTTATGGTTCGAAACATGATGGTACGGCATATGAGGTGCATCTATGTGAGGAGTGCTTTTTTACAGTGCTGAGTCAGATAAAAGATATGCGTAAAAATGATCAAGCGGGTTATGTTGATGATCAATCATTTGGGAGGCTTTATTCTCATAATATTGAACTTATATGAAGTCATTGGTTCGACCAGATCTAGAAAAGGTATGTCAGTCATAGGATGGAAGCATGCCTTTTTATATAGCTTTAATCAACCTATGTCATAGTTTTAATCTCATGGATGAAAATTAAATTCACTATATAAGTCTAGTTAATTTCATATTTTAAATTTTAACTTTCGCCAATGGCATTGATAATTTTAGTCGTTAAATTGATAATTTTGCTCAAAAAGTTGTTGATATCATATTTGGTGTTTGCAATACTATAATTAGAGTGAGCATTAAATATCTCCAATTTATTTAACTCATTTCTGAATGTGACTTCGTATAAATTTATTGTATATTTTTTGAAAAAACTCTAAACCAGCTATGTTTTAATGTCTATTAAATTGGTTGGTTTGAAAAACAAAACGCATAACACTACTAATAATTATTATAAAGGTGCACGCAATGAACATAAAACCACGCTCAGGTAGACCCCAAAAATCAGCTGACGATAAACGCAGTTTAATGCTCCGAATCTCATTTAATGCAGTTGAGCAACGTGTTTTAACTAAGCATAGTAAAACCTATGGTATTCCCAAAAAGTCTAGCCTGATTCGGTTTTTGGCTCTCAGGGAACCAGACAGTAATATCTCACCAGATTTTTCATATGATGAGCGCATGAGATTGCTAGAGGATCTATACAAAGTATCCTTGACTTTAAATGAAGTAATTTTATTCATTCAACAGATTGAAGCTGGCAATGATATCTCTAGCTATATTACTGACAGTAGTGAAGACTCGCGTTTGATGTTTTATTTATCATCTATCAATTCTAGGCTAGCTAGCTTTGAAAAAGCCCTCATTGGAGGGATTTTGAAATGAATTTTGAAAAGCATCGGAATAGCCAGAATTTCCAGTACAGACTGTCTTATATTTATCGTTCGATACAAATTGGTAAGAAGCGAAAGTCAAGGCCATCACAGGTTATTCATCTCGGTGGTGGTGTAATTAATATACCAAACGTTGAACGTAATCAAATAGGTGAAATCTCTGATTATGACATCGGGCCACTACTCACGGAGTTGAATATGCAGGCATCATTGTATGCAGGCACAGGAAACCAGCTATGTGCACATTATTCACTATCATTAAGCCCCAATGAATCATTAACGCCATTTCAATGTCTAGTTGCAGCTAGGCTGCTAATGATTGAGCTGGGATATGGTAGCGATACTAGATGGACATCTGTTATACACCGCGATACAAGCTCTCTACATGTACATGTTGTAGCATGTAGAGTCAAACTTGACAGAACTTTGGTTGATGATAGTAATGACTACGCTCGTGGAGTTGACGCTGCTCGGAAAATAGAAATTAAATTGGGATTGTCGATCTGTAAAAGCCCTGAAAAAAATTTCGGTCATGAGTATAGCATAGTCAATATTAAAAATGGCCGTGGTAGAGGGAGCTTTCATGCTATGCATGATCCCGCCTGTATAATTAGGGATGCAATGGACGAGGTTTTTAAAAACCAGCCGAACAACATGACTGAATTTGTCATTGGGTTGCGTGAGCATAATGTAATGGTCAGGGTGAGGAGAGCAGATAATCACGAGCCAAAAGGTATTTGTTATAGTATAGACGGTAAGAAATGGATATCAGGGTCTAAGGTTAAGAGATTGCGGGTTACTTGGTCTAAGCTGCTCGACCAGGGCATTGAATATTCACCTCGGCGAGATGATTTAAATTTGCAATTAGGTGAATCAAATCAATTAAGCGAGCTTAAGGTTATACTATTTACTGCATGGATTCGTTGTACTAAAAAACAATATGCCAAGATGAAAAAATCAGTGAATTCATTTGTGGATAAAAAAACATATGGTACATCGTCATTCTTTTTCCGGCTTCTAAGATTGGATTTTGTTTTGCTATCAATCGAAGAACCATCAGATAGTTTTATATCAAATGCACGATCACTGTTGAAAGACGTTTTGGCTACAATTTTTAGGAAAGGGCTGGAGGGAGTTCATGTAGGATCAAACGCATTGATTCCTGATGGATATGTCCCAGATATTAACTCAGGGAAAGATACTATTGATAAGCCAAACATGTTTTTCTTAGACAGAGACAAACTAAAAAATGAAATTTTGACTAACAATGAATGGATTGCTGATTGGTATGGGGATCCCATATCACACGAACAAACCAAAGAAAAAAACATAAAATAACAATAATAATGAGAGGTGTGGCATGGCTAACATGAGGTTGAATGCAAATCTTAGAACAGTATCATTTAGCAAAACCGTGAGTGTACTGGAAGAGCTGGAGCTCAGTTCAGGTAAATGTGTTCGTAGGTATAGGGCTGTAAATGTTCACCTAGGTACAGTTGATGTGAATTCTGATTTTTCCCTTATAAAAGAGTTAACCGAGGCTGACGTAAAAAATGCAAGGCTTTGGGTCCAAGAGCAGCAACGACTGGTCCAGTATGCTTACATGGAAAATCAGAAAAAAGGACTAATTGGCGGGTGTCCTGTTATCAAACGTAATAAGAGCGACGATGATAAGTATCGAGATCATTATGGATATATTCCAGATTGCAGGGTTGGTGAATTTATTGGTGTAATCATCAATCAAATCCCACTGTCGTCACCCATACAATCTGTTGAGTCTAACAACTCGTTATATGAAAATATTATTGAGTTGAGAAAGAAAGGTCGTTTGTCTGACGTGTTTAAGGATATTTTTAATGCACTAATTAAAATTCATAAAATAAACCCTTTCACAAAGAATGAATGGTTTTCTCTTTTCTTGGGGGAAAAAGATTGTTTTTACTTGATTACAGCGGCTTCTGGTTATAAACAAAGCATTTTTGAAAAAATGCTTCCACTTAATCATAGAGCAACAATATTGTCGCAGATAAATAAGGCTCTGAAAAATCGAGTTACCAGCAAAACGTGTTGATAGAGGCTGATCCAGGCTTTTACCTGCGGTAATGAAATCACGATAGATATGGGGTTCTATCTAATCTTGCTAGGTATTTATTGGCATTGGTTTGTCGTGTTTTCATTTCACTGGTAAAATGTATGGCCCGTTCTCATTATATTATAGATGATCGGGTTATCAACATCGCTCGCTGGCAGAGACAGCAATGTGTCGGTTCAAGCAGTTGATGGCGGGGAAAATCAGTCTGCGGAAATACAGCGATCAGGTAGGGGAAATGATGGCGTATGAGAGCGCGATAAACAAACTGAACAGCCTTGGTCTGCCTGTCGGAAAGCCCCAAATGTAGCGACCATTTGGGGCTGGGGAAGGCAGATTTGGGAAGCAACGGCCTCACCTCCTTGAAGGTGAGCACAGCAACATGTATTGCGGACACAGATTAGCCCTAACTGACAGAGACTTGCAGGGTGGGTTATTCAATAACCCACCCCTTAACCGAGCAACGATGCCTTTGCTGAACATCAAAAGCCGTTTCATGCCGCTTTATGTAATTGACATCAGAACGCCAGTGACACTCCGTCTTCCGGGATATCAACGCGGCTCTCGATACCATGCTTCTTGACGTAGGCCCGTAGTTCATCACGGGTCAAGGACATGTGATTAACTGCGTCCATGTGCACCGCAACAATTTTTGCATTCTTCGCAGCCAGTGATGCGCGAAGCACGTCTTCCTCACCCATGATGATTGCGCCTTCGTACCCAGTCATTTTTGCTTTTCCGGCATTGAGCACGATGACTTCAGGGTCATATGTCTCAATGGCCTGGTCTACCTCTTTACGCCAGATGGTGTCACCGGCCAAATAGAGGGTCTTATAGCCTTTCGCTTGAAAAATGACGCCCATGGCTTCACCAAGCAGTTTTGCGGGAACGGGATCGGCATACATTTTGTCTGTGCCATGTTGACCACCAGTCTTGGAAATTTGAACGCCACCAAATTCAGCTTCGTCAGTCAGTACGCGAACGTTCTTGAAACCCTGAGCGCGGATCAGCTGTGCATCAGCCTCATGCTGCGCAAACAGCGGAATGTTTTTAGGCAATGCTCTTTGTGCTGCATCGTCCCAGTGGTCAAGGTGGGTATGAGTAACGATGACCGCATCCACTCCTGAGATGATGTTCTCTGCCGACTCGGGTAACTCCACAAGCGGATTGCGGAGGTTGCTGCGATAGGTACCTTCAAACCCAGGGTAAGCGCCCTTTTTAGCCAGCATAGGATCGATCAAGAAGGTAGTGCCTGCGTAAGTGATTTTCACTGTCGCATTACGAACCTGTTGCATTTCAACTTTATGAGTTGAAGTGGAAGCCTGAGTGTCGCTTTCTCCTGCAAACGCCGGGGCGGTGACTGCACCAAAAGCGATAGAGAGTACCAAAGGAAGTGCGTTGAATTTCATGTGATTGGTCCTGTTGATGTTTCGAGGAGGTGATTTTTGCTCAATCTCCATGCGCTAAAAAGTGGCCTAAATGACAACTTTCGATAGGATTGGGCCATCGATGTTCAACCACTGGCTTAATTAGCACTTTACTTAGCGGCTCTTAATGCTCATCGCTTGTGTCGTCGTGAGAGATTTCGGTGGAGGGCTCAAAAAGAGCATTCAGGACTTGCAACGAATTCCATGTCCGTCACCATTGTAATGGTGACTCATTTGACGTGGCATCATCCGGCAAAGAGTACCCCCACTTACCCATTGCCTCAAGAACTCGCAGGCCCTCACCAAGCGGTGTTAGTTCATACACGACCCTTGGAGGTGTCTCAGCATACGCTGTGCGTGTGACGATGCCATGCAGCTCGAACCTTTTGAGTCGGTGCGTTTGAATCGCCCCTGGTTTTCTAGACACTTTGTTGCTGAAAAATAAACTGCCTTTCAAACTCTACCGGCGACAGCCCATCATTGGAACCATGGCGCCTGATTGGGTTGTAAAATATCTCGATATAATCAAACACATCGCTGCGGGCTTCGTCTCTTGTCGCGTAAATCCTGCGCTTGATCCGCTCCCGTTTGAGCAACTGGAAGAAGCTCTCGGCGACCGCGTTGTCGTGACAGTTGCCACGTCGGCTCATGCTGCAACTCAGGTTGTGGGTCTTCAGAAAGTCCTGCCATTCACCACCGGTAAACTGGCTGCTCTGATCCGAATGCACCATTACCGGCTGCTTGGGCTTGCGTCGCCAGACGGCCATCAATAACGCATCAACCGCCAAGTCTGCCGTCATGCGTGACTTCATCGCCCAACCGACGTCTGGCGAGAGAACAGGTCGAGCACCACCGCCAGGTACAACCACCCTTCTTGAGTGCGGATGTAGGTAATGTCAGTCACCCAGGATATGTTGGGAGCTGGCATCTTAAACTGACGTGCCAGCGTGTTTGGGGCAACCTGTGGGCTTTTGCCTCCTCCATAATGCCCCTTGCGGCGTTGATAGCCCGTTTGCGAACGCAGCCCTTCCCGCCTCATTAATTTGGCCATACGGTGCTTGCCGCAGGCTTCCCCTGCGTCACGAAGGTCGCGATGGATTTTGCGATAACCGTAGACAGCACCACTTTCCAGCCAGGATTGCTTGACCAATCCGGTCAGTCGTTCGTCCTCCTGATGGCGTGGCGATGTGGGCTGTTTCAGCCACGCGTAAAAGCCACTTCGGTGAACCCCCAGGGTCTGGCACAGGGTAACGACGCTGTAGCGGTCGAGTCGGGAGGTTATGAATGCGTACCTTTCCTTGACTCGCTGGCAAAGTACGCGGCCTCCTTTAGGATATTGAGCTCCTCGGTGACCTGGCGCAGTTCGGCTTTCAGGCGGCGTATCTCGGCTTGCAAAGCAGACTCTTCGAGCTGCTGGTCAGCAGGCTTACCGTACTGCTTGAGCCAGGCATACAGACTGTGGCCGGATACCCCGAGGGCTCGTGCAACGTCAACCACCGGCCGTCCGCGCTCGGTGATTTGTTTAACGGCTTCGATTTTGAATGTTTCTGGATAACGCTGACGGGTCATAACACCTCCAATAGTTGCCTCATTTTAAGGCTGTGAGGTGTCTAGGGAACTGGGGGCGATTCAGTAGCACTATTGGGATCAGTTATTTAGGAAAGCCGCAAATCACAGGGGACAGAAAAAGCGGCAGCTCTAGAGCGTCCGGGGTTGGATGTGGGATGGCGAACATGGTGGCTCACTGGTTACTGTTTTTATATACAGTGTAGCCGTATTGCATAACGTGTGCATCCGGTGTCAGTTGACATACCGGGCCCATTAGCTATGTTCGGTTCACATGGTATCTGGCTTCATAGGACGCGTGATGGAATCAACAGTTTTTAAGTGTGGTCGTGGCCAGGGGGTTTACCTGCCCGAGGCCGTGGCCCTGCCAGATGAGGTCACGCATGTTGAGATCGTAGTGGTTGGTCGTACTCGCATAATCACACCTGTAGGTGAGTCCTGGGATAGGTGGTTTGATGAGCCTGGTATGAGCGCCGACGTCATGGCCGAACGTGAGCAGCCAACTGCCCAGGAGCGAGAGAAACTCTGAGGTCCAGCAGTGTAACTGAGTTGCATAGCTGAGAGGGATTGTTTTTATATATATAGATAAAGCGTATCCCTCTCACCTGAAAAGGTGAATAGCTATGGCTATCATTCTCGCGTAGCGAGGATTGTTCATAGATCTGTCGGTACTCGCCCCCCAGGCAGGATAGCTCAGTAGCCATTTTTTCTAGGTTGCACCACTGGTCGTGGTGCATGTGATCCAGTTCTGTATCTACAATGCTGGCGATTGGTCTCTCCTCTGTAGTGGTTTCAGCCGCTGCAATTTTGGACAGTATGCGACATGCCGAGAACTGCTCTAGCTGTGCGGCCATAACTACTGCGACGTTCGGAAATTTATCGATAACCTGGTAGTTTAAATAGCCATGTTTCGTCACTAGGAATTAGTGTTTATATATATTTGTTGTAATTCTAGGTGCAATTATTAGGCTTAATAAATAAATTGCACAAAATGTCAATTTATTTTTTTTCGTCCTATTGATCTTTGATGGAAATAGTCATATCTTCATCGGCACATAGACTGGTTGGCCTATGTAGATATAACGTAATCTACTGGTTTTGTTGAAATGTTATCTCTGAATTCCTGTGCACTATACTCATATGGTCGTTACAAGTGACATTGTACACGAAGCACAGTTTAAGCATGTCTGGTCTCATTGGAATAAACTAAAGGTAAAGCATCTTTTGATATTTCACGCGTGATTTATAACAGGCTAATTTTGGTTATAATTAAAATGAAATCCAAGTGGTAATGCATAGTATATATAAAAATCAGGCCTATAAGGCCGAGGATAATAACAATGAAGCAAAGCAATGAAAAAATATTTTGGTGTGAACTCTTGACGTACGACCAGCAAGATCAGAAAAATAATGAGCAGCAGGAAAAAAATGTAGTTTTCGCGAAAGTCATGGACAACAGCAAGCAATTGACGTTGCCGGACCTTTTGCCAAATAGCCGACCGATGAGGACTAGCCGTAATCTGCATGCTATTATTTTACACAAAAACTGGATCCCGCGTTTCAACCAGATGACGGCTGAACCAGAGGTCGCTAATTCTGATAATCAGCGCCTAGGTCTCTCTGATGCAGGTCAGCGATCTGCGCTGGTTGATGCCTGCCAGCATGCACATCTGTCAGACAGGGCAATTGATGATCATTTGACAGCGATTTGTGAACAGCATAGTTATCATCCTGTACGTAGTTGGCTGGAGGACGGGATGCCGTGGGATGGTCAATTACGAGTGGATAAGGTGATAGCCACCCTAGGTGCGGTCAACCCAGGTTATGCCGCTCAGGTAATAAATCCATGGTTGATTGGATGTGTTGCTGCATTATATGAACCCAATTGGATATCAAAATTGGTTCCGGTCCTCGCGGGTGGCCAATCATTCAAAAAATCTGCATGGATACGCCATATTGCCACTGTGGTACCTGGGTCAACACTGGATTGCTCCATCAATCCCGATGTGCCTGATGATGTGAGACGCGCAGTTTCCGCGTGGGTGGTAGAATTGGCCGAACTTGAGAGTACCACCAGGCATGAGGCTGGCAGCCTGAAAGCGTTTTTAACGAGAGATCATGACCGTTTTCGAGTGCCGTATGGGCGTAATTTCACTGTTAAGCGGCGTCAAACTAGTTTTATTGGCACGGTTAACGGCACTGGTTTCCTGAAAGATGCTACTGGGAGTTCGCGGTTTGCGGTGATCGAGTTGGCGTCACCAGCAAATATGGATGTTCTTAATGAAATTCTTGGTTGGAGTTGGGATGAGGGGCGAGTGCGTCACACCGAACCCGAGAAATTACGTCAGTTTTGGTTGGAGGTAAAGGCAAAATATGATGATGGGGGCTCTTGGTATCTGGATGAAACGACAGTCATTCAAGCTGCGTCTGTAAACGATGCTCACACTGATAAGGGGGCTTGGTACGATATTATTTGCCATAATTATCTGTCAGGGGAATATAATGATACTAAATGGGTTGTTGCGAGTGAATTGTGCAAGCTACATGGAGAGAAGGTCAATATGGCAACATCTTGTGGTAAGGCACTCAGGATGCTTGCGAGCGAGGGGAAAATAAAGAGCAAAAAAGGCCGATCTAATCAAACTCTATACTGTTTGCCAGTGATTGGAACAAATAGGATAGATAAAGTAATAAAGTAATAAAGTAATAAAGTAATAAAGTAATAAAGTAATAAAGTAATAAAGTAATAAAGTAATAAAGTAA
>NZ_JAPDBE010000056.1:16123-23192 GCF_027705025.1 Aeromonas sp. D3
AGTAATAAAGTAATAAAGTAATAAAGTAATAAAGTAATAAAGTAATAAAGTAATAAAGTAATAAAGTAATAAAGTAATAAAGTAAAAAAACACCCGCCACTGAGTCGGGTGTTTTTATCAAAAGATGCGACTAATGGTTAATGTATTATATTCTGGTTAAGTGAGCATTATGATGTTGCTAACCATCCGTAAGCCACATTATTACTGATTGAGTGATAGTTATGGTTAGGTGGTTAAGTAATTTCAATGAAAATAATATTGTGAGGTATGGATGAGTATAATTCAACGCTGTCAATATACTTATCGCTTTATAGCGAACCTAATTAACCATCTAACCATTAGCGAAAATAAACCTACGAATGTGGGGTTTAGGTTGATTAGGTGGCTTAAACAATGATTAACCAATTATTTTTAATTGCCGTTATTCAACGGCAAACGATCCACAGTCACACCGCTGGCATATTCTGGTTAACATGCAACACCTGAAGTGACAAGGCTCATCGACGATGTGTGCTCCATGTCACCTGTAGAAGCGGTACGAGTACAGTGATCTACTATTCGGAATAGCTATTTAGCCAGTTTAGTAGCAAAATTATTTTCCATGCATGAGTATGACCTTCTTACATATTCCTAATGCACCTTCCAGATCCAACCTAAGTGAGGAGAATGACTTACGCAAAATTCTATCAGGAAGTGCCCAATCCCACTTTTCTCGATTTAAGTTTCGGACTCCGTCCAGTAGGTCTGTCGATAGTACATGTGAGTCTTTAATGCTGACGATAACATTCAGCATTTTTTCTTTGCTGCAATTAATTAAGATGTAAATGCCTTCATTAACAGCATCAATATCATTTTTTTGCATCAACAGAACAAACGCATCATGTGCAATATCACTGGACCACGGGAACAGCTGTACGGAATTATCGCCCAATTCAATCAATGTAGTCGAGTCAAGGTCAAAGCGTTTAAAGTTTTCTCTTGCTTCGGACAGTAGCTCTTTTGCTCTGGTATCAAGAAATGGAACATCAAAGCCACCAGCAAGCACATTGCGCATTTCAACCCTGACTATTTCGTGAACAGTGGCCAAGCAGTTATCGAAGACAGGAGGAGTCCCTCCTTTTGAGGGGGCCACAAGTATAAATTTCTTTTCTTCATTCACTTCGAGAACTTGCCAGCGGCGACCGGCAAAAATGATCTTCTGGCCTGTAATCAGAGGCCTGCTTATCGGGATCAACCCAACCTGAGTAGAGGCGCAGATCAGCCGGTATTCCTCATCACTGACAAATGATGCGTAGAATTCGTGATTGTTAACGAGTTTTTCGCCTACTTCACCGTGCAGCAGCAAACCTGATGAGTCCTGTTGTATCAATTTCAAGCGGCCCATCTGCTTGAGAAGCCCAATAAAGTCATCAGGTGTGAATCCTTCAAAAGGCGCACCAGGGGAGAGCAGACTATGCCAAAGGTCTCTGGCCATGATGCCGCCGCGCTCACTGATAACAGAAAGGATCTGTTGAACTAGAGTTGAGGCGTGCAAGCCACCAGCAAGGGGAGGCTCAAACCAACCACCGATCAGTAGCCTGACCATGGCGATAGTTTGGATCAGGTCCTCACGTAGTGAATCTGAGATACTTGTATTGGGGGAGAGTTCGCGCTCGATGATGTAGCCGCGAAGGATTGCGGACTCTCCCTTACGGCGTCCGGACCTACCAAGACGTTGCCGCAATGAAGACACCGCAGGTGGTCGACCGATTTGGCAAATACTTTTAACGGAGCCAATGTCGATCCCGAGCTCCAACGTACTGGTGCAAATCGCTGTCGCTGGCACATCACCCGACTTCAAAGCCTGTTCCGTTTCTTCACGATATGTTTTCGACAAACTGCCGTGGTGTGCCCAGAACTGGTTTGGGACCTTATCTTGTTCGCAAAGGCGACGTAAACGGTCTGTGTACTTTTCAACGTTCGATCTGGAGTTGGGAAATACCAGGTTGTTTGACCCGCGGAGTACACGATACAAGTCGTTACTGATGGCTACATAGGGAGATGTTGGGTCGTCTTCATCTCGTTCTTCGTCTGGTTCCGTTTTACCTTCGAGATAGCCTTTGATGAGGACCTTTAGCTCCTGGCCACCATCCTTTGACTCGATGAGCTGGACGCTATCAGGTAGGGAAGGGCGCAAGAATTTTGCCGCGAGCGACATATCCCCGAGAGTAGCAGAGAGCCCAACGCGGGGGACCTGACGACCGATGGCCAGCTCAACACGATGCATCAGGGATTGGATCTGTTTTCCTCGCTCAAAGCCGATGAAGGCATGCAGCTCATCAATCACGATGTACTTGATGTTGGCCATCATCCCAGGGATGGATGACCCCCGATTCACAAAGAGGGCCTCCAGGGATTCAGGGGTGATCAACAACACCCCATTGGGACTCTTCAAGAACTTCTGCTTCTTGCTGTAGGCGATATCACCATGCCAGCCAGTAACAGGGATCTCCAACGAGTCACAGAGCTCGTTGAGCCGTCCCCATTGATCATTGATCAGCGCTTTGAGAGGACTGATGTATAGAACCGTAGCGGGCTCGGGGCTGTTCAGTAGCACCGTGAATATCGGCAAGAAGGCAGCTTCAGTTTTACCCGCAGCAGTGGCAGCAGCGATGATCACGTCTGTATCTGCCCCCAATAATGCCGGTATCGCCCGCTCTTGCGCATCACGAAGAGAGGTCCACCCCTTTTGCCACACCCAGCGCCGGATCCGCTCATCCAGCCGTTCAAAATGTCGGGAGTCAGAGCTGGAACGAGGTGAATTCATCATCGGGCTCCACTGCCAATTCTAACTCCGCTCCCTGATCAGATTTGATGTCAGTAAAGCCAATGAGCTCTTTCCAGTTTGCATCAGGGTTCTGCTCTAGGACGGCCAGCAGGTTCACAAAGGCGGTGATCGTCGTTCTGGGGGTTCTGAAATAGCTTTCCCCCAACCGGCTCTCACAATGGGCCATAAATGCCGGTAACGCTTCGTCTGGCAATGTGTAACGGGTTTCATCACCACAGGCATAGACATGCCGCAACTTCTCAAGGAGAACGTAGAAATCCTCAGGGGTCAGGCTTGAGAGGCGCAGTACTGGCCCTGAGTAATCCACCAGCCCATCCTGAGCAAAGCTGTTCTCGGCCAAACGGGATTGCAGGGCTGAATAGCTGAAGAGGCCGCGTCGGGTGTCCATCAAAAACTCGGGAGTGCCGCCAAGGATGAACCCGAGCCCGACCGACGTCCCTTGCAAGGAGTCATTGAGGATCCGCAGGATTTGTTCGTAGTTGGAGTTGCGAGCCTGGGTGTTGGCAAGCTTATAGAGGTTCACCATCTCATCAAGGCATACCAGCAAGCCTGAATAGCCTGCCAGCTGAACGAAACGGGCCATCAGCTTGAGCTGATCATACATGGTGGCATCATCAACGATGGTCCGGACACCCAGCGCTATGCGGGCATCGGTCTTGGTTGAGAATTCGCCCCGAAGCCATCTGATGGCGTCATGCTTCAGCTGGTCATTTCCATCTTGGAACCCTTTGCAGTAGGCGGCAATCACCTCGGCAAAGTCATAGCCATTGACCATCTCGGCTAGATCTTCCAGCTTCTTCCGGATGACCGCTTCAGGTTGTGAGCCATTCGCCTTGGCTTCATTTTTCGCCTGAGCGATGAACTTCTCCACTACACCCGCAAGTGCACCGCCATCAGGTTTCGTGCGGGTGGACATATTCTTGGCGAGCTCAGAATAGAGGGAACGCGCTTGGCCGCCGCTGGCATGCAGTCGGCGATCGGGATTGAGATCGGCGTGAACGGTAACAAGCTGCTTCTCAAGCGCGATTGCTCGCACAAGGTTGAGAAGGAAGGTTTTACCGGCACCATACTCCCCGACAACGATCCTGAATGATGAACCTGTATCGGCAACGCGATTGATGTCTGTCATGAAGGCGTCAATTTCGTTTTTGCGGCCAACTTGGATGAGATGCTGACCCACCTTGGGCACGACACCCGCTCTTAAGGATTGGATGACGGCGTCACGCTCTTTTGGCCTGATTTTACTCATGAGGAATTTGCTCCAGAAGGTCAGTGTTCAATTCAATGGTGTCATCACCCTCGATCAGCATTTCATCAAAGTGATCGAGCATGGCTTCATTAATTTGTTCAAGTGCACCATCGAGCATCAGGCCCATGGTGTTGGCAAGTGCAGACAAATCATCACGAGCCCATTCCGGACGGGCAAGCAGAGCCCTGAGGAATTGGCTTAGGTCATCATCAAGGCCAAATAGAGAACGAGTGTCCCCAAGGGTTGTCGGCTCGTCCGCTTGATCTGATGACGCTTCTGTCTTGGCCTGTTGTGGCTGGTAGATATCATCATGTTCACCATCATTCTCTGTAAACACGGATGCAAGCATTGCAGTGACTTGAGAGGTCTCCTGTTTGAGCTGTGCCACCCGAGCCATATCCAAACTGGAGGCACTGCCAGTAGCCTTGGTCACGCTGCCAGATTTGCTCGTTGATACGATCCTGGCCTCATTTGAATGGAGGTCTGAGTAGACCTGTTTCACATCCAAAGAGATCAGCTTATACAGCTGCTCCAGTACCTTCACTTTGGCTGGGGTGATCGAGTTGTCAGCTTTCACAAAGGCGACGAGCAGCTTGCCGACTAATGCCTTTTGTTCACCATCCAAGGCATCGATGGCTTTCTTTACGATCGACAGGGTAGGAGGTGCCTGAGTGCCCAGTAGCGCTTTTGCGATCAGTCGAACTGATTGAGAGTGGGTCAGGAAGTTCATTGAACCGATCTGCTCCTTGAGGAAAGCGATCGTGACTTCCGATTTATCTTCGTCGGTATTCAGGACAACACAGGCCAGATCTACAAATGCGGACACAGTATCCACACTGCTCTGATTTTTGTTCAGCGTCTCTTGCGGATTTATCGGATAGATGACAACAGGCTCGTCTCCCTTCGGACGCTTATTGCTTCCCTCTGGGTGAGGCTCGATGCTCATATGGTGGTGAGCCAAGATGTTAGCCAAACCTTCATACTGCGCTTTATTGAGGCCTCCCGTGCTGTTGATGTTGATACGCGCTGCAAGGTCAGACCAAGGCAGGAGCATGGCATCAACACCAACAACCTCTGCCAGCGTCACGAACGTTTGTTTCATGGCTGTTGGCCAATACTGATATGGCAGATGAAGCAAAGCTTCCAAGGTGTTTTCTGCCCCAACATTTCTCCCTAGATACCGGCTATATGGCTCAAGCAAGGAGGTGCAAAGGTCAACAACCTTACTCAGCTTTTTGATGTATGGCTGCGAGAAGGAGACATCAGATAGATTGGTGACGCAGCGCTCAATGAATTGGCTGACGGCATAAGAAGACGGCGCATAGGAAACCTCGACACGGGATTTGAGCTCTTTCAGTTTGATGCCATCGCCATACTCCCGTTTATAGGTGTCGATGAACATAGCCTTGAAGATATCAAAGCAGCGCTGCGCGGGGGTCCGTAAGGAAATTGTCGGGGTACAGGTCGCCCAGAGCAAAGCCCAATCGGCAGGAACCGGCTTGCCGTCTCTAACCAGTTGCCCGAGGCAGATTTTCAGCGAAATAGGGACGTGGTAGCTGAGCGGATCGGCCTCTTGTGCGGGGAAAAGGTAATATTCCTTGCTGATGTTCTTCGCCATCCCATATTCGAGAAAATTGGTGGCATATCTTGTGAAAGAGGGGTGCGCCGAATAGATGGTCACCAATCTGGCTATTTCGGCAAGAATAAATGGCATCTCTCTTTTGGCTAGCTCGTCTCTTTTGGCATCAATAAAATACCGGCGCTCAAGGCCATAGAAAAAGATGAAAACAAACCCAATTGCGACGTCGGGGTCTTTGCGCCCATTCGCAATCCATTGCAAATATCTTTTCTTGGCGTCGGCAGTGAGATTTTTATAGCTCGGATAATATCCATGCAGAGGAAGATCTGAGGGCGCATCTTTGATGGTAACAAGGGCTTGTGGATCGATAAGTGATGGCTCTTCAAAGAGGCCTCCATCCAGCCTGGTGTTGCCGACATAAAACATACCGCCGCTAATTTTGAGACCAGCAAGAGTGATCTCTTCACCTGGGGACATCCAGCGGCCAACCATGCAGGGCCCCGCAGGCATTAGCTCAGAAGAGGTGAAGAGTACGTTTTGCTCAGAAGGCACAACGGATGGGCTGCGTTCTCTGAATGAAAAAGATATGCTGAACTCGGGCGCGGGTAGTTCCGTATCGTTATCTGTCAGGGACAAAACAGTAAAAACATCGTCATCAAAATCAAGGGAGGCTGGTGGCGCATCAATAGCTGGATCTGGCTTTGTCTTGGCAAAAGAGTTTGCATCCAAGGTCGTGGGCTCAAAAGGGGTTGATACTCCAGAAATCATGAGGTCAGAGGCCGATACCTTGATCAGATCTTCAGTGTTTGGATTCGGTTGTTGGTGTGGTAACGCCTCTGGTTGCATCTTTGTATCCGCGTTGGCTATAGCTTTCGAATGACTGGGGGCATGTGATGGCGTGAAAGCTGCCCTCGGCGGCTCTCGATGCACTGGTGAAGTGTGCTTAGTTGGATGAGGTGTGGCTGTAACTGTTGGTTTTTCTGGTTTGTCGGTGGTTTTTTTGTAACGGTATGTGAAAAAAAGAAATAAAACGCAGAATGCACCCACCCAAAATTGCCAAGGAACCGCTTTAATAGCTTCAATTATCTTGATAGTAATAAAGATGACGATGGCAAGTATAATTAGATAAAAATCTCCAAGTTTCTTTGATGTCCGCCTTTTCCTTGCCATTTATTCTCTCCAAACAGTAATGCTTCAGCTAAGTAAAATCACTAAATTAAATAGCTACCTTAAAGTGTGATGTGCCTAATGATAAAGTTCACGTATACACGAGTAAAGGTTCTATCACCTGAAGATGTTCACTCTGTGAGGATAGATTAGTGATTTCTTACGGGACCCTTAGGGAAGGTGCGAATAAGCGGGGAAATTCTTCTCGGCTGACTCAGTCATTTCATTTCTTCATGTTTGAGCCGAT
>NZ_JAPDBE010000057.1:0-22345 GCF_027705025.1 Aeromonas sp. D3
TATTAGCTGGTCAAGGATGGCGATCATACCTCAGAAGCCGCGCCACGCCTCGCTCATATGAGGGGATGGTTAAGGTTTGATCCGGGTCGCATGCGGGATCATGGCTTTCATTACTATGGTATTGGGCGGGGCGAGTCGGTAAATAGATAATGGAGGCGGGCGTTGAATGAAAATTTATCGCTCATCTCACCCATATTTTTTTACCAACCTGCTGGGCCGGTTTTGTCATAAAAAATAAACAGAGACGCACCTTGAGCTGATTTGGCTGAATAGCGCTATGAGCGTGAAACTCTATGCGGTTATGGCATGGTCACATCTTGTAAAGAGGGTGATGTGAACGCCTTCTTTATACTCATGTAATTGCTATGGATTATCCCTTGACCGGGAAATATGAGGGCAGGTTTATCTCGTGATGACCGGCATCTTATTTATCTGACTTTCATCAGTGCGAATTTATTTATTCGGAAGGTGTGATTCGCTTAATTACATGCTTATAAAGGTACTCATACTTGCCCCAAATGGCCTGTCGATGATTCGGCGGGCCATTTTTATGTCCGGTAGAAAGGCCTGACCCCGGGCGGGAACTGTCAGGTTTGTTGCGCCGTCATGCCAGTTGCGCTGACAAGGCCCAGATTGGGATGGCAATCACCTGGCTATTCCGGTATATCGTCCATCGGTGCGCTGCTGAAGGTCGCTTTTGACACTATGTTGATGCTCTCGTGCAGTTCGCTGTAGACGATCACGGCCAGACCTTGCTTCAGCTGCTGTCTGACCTCGTCGACCTTGTCAGCCAGGCTGACGTCATGCTCACCGTACTCGGTGCCTTCCCGCAGGACGAAGTGTTCGAGCAGGTTGTTGAGGGTATCGGAGTCCAAGTCTTGCCAGGGGATAATCATGGGGTCATCTTCAGTTACTAACGTGTGGATATTGTCTATTGGTTGTCAGCGAGCGCAAGGAGTTTATCGGGCTGCAAGCGGGTGTGATCATGCTGACTGATGAGCAACGTCGCCTCTCCACCCGCTTTGATCACCATCTGTGCGAATCGCGCCGCCATGCCCTGAGCAAGGGGCTGTTCTGGTTCTGGGCTGTCAACCAGCTGGCACTCCTGTTCCTGCTTGCCCGTTTCTATGTCTATCAGGATGCCCATCTGGTGGTTGCCCGCATACTGCCCTGGCGTTATGAGATGCAGCTTGCCCTGATGACCCTGGCCTGCCTGCTGTTTCCCCTGTGCTGGCGCTGGTTGTCGAGGCAGCCGCTGGCGCTCTGGCGGCCCTGCTTGTGCGCCGGGGCGCTGTTGTGGGGCCTTGTCTGGGCACTGTTTGGCTATGCCATCGCCCTGGTTGAGCTGAGAGGGGGCTTCAGTCTGGCGTTCGACCTTATCAGCTTGCTGCTGATGACGGCGCTGATCGCCCTCTATTGCGAGGCGCGGCTGTTTTACTGTTTCAGCGTTCCGCCCTTGCTCTTTCTGTTGCTGGAAGCCCTGTTTGTCAGAGTGCCGTTTCCCATTGTGCACGGACTGGCGGTGGGCTGCCTCGTCATACTGCTGGAGACAGGGCGGCGCATGCTGAACGGCTGGTTCGTGCTGGCGGTCTCTCGGGAACACGAAAATCTGGCGCTGGCCCGTCAGCTCGATGGCATGGCCAAACAGGATCCCTTGACCGGCTTGGCCAATCGGCGCCATTTTACCAGGGTCAGCGAGCAGATCCTGGCCGAGGTGCGCCAGCAGCATGGTGACTTTGCCATCCTGCTGCTGGATGTGGATTTCTTCAAACGCTTCAATGACCACTACGGTCACCTGCAAGGGGATAACTGCCTGATTGCGGTGGCGGATTGCCTGCGTGAGGCGGTGCGACAGCCAGCCGATGTCGTGGCTCGCTATGGTGGGGAGGAGTTCGTGATCCTGCTGCCCGGCGCCGATGCCCTGCTCGCCGCAGACATTGCCAGGCGGATCGCCGCCGTCCTGGCGGCCCGCACCATTCCCCATGCGCAGTCAGAGGTCTCTTCCAATGTGACTGTGAGTCAGGGTATTGCCTTGTGGCGTGAAGATGAGTCGGTTGCCGACATGCTGGCACGGGCTGACGAGGCGCTCTATCGGGTCAAGGAAACGGGCCGCAACGGCTACCTGATATCTTCCTGAGTCTGCTCCTGCAACCATTGGCTGATGCGCTCCTCCAGCCAGAAGCGGGGGCGCCAAGGCGTGCCGTGCAGGAAGCCTACATGGCCTCCCCGCCGGCTCAACTCGTAACGCACCATGGGTGAGAGTTGCTCCGGCCGCGGGATCACGGCATCCGTCATGAAGGGATCGTCGGCGGCGTGGATCACCAGGGTAGGAATGGGGATGCGTGCCAGTAGCCCCAGACCCGAGCAGCTCTGGTAATAGTGGTCTGCACTGGCAAAGCCGTGCAGGGGGGCAGTGACCTGCTCGTCGAAGTCGCGCAGGGTAGCAATCGCTTGTACCTGCTGGGGCTGCCAGCGTTTGCCCGCCTCGGCCTGGCGACGGATCTTGCTTTGCAGGTTATGGCGCATGGTGCGCAGCAGATAGTTTTGGTACACCCGCGAGAATCCCTGATTGACCCGATCGGCGCAGCTGTCGAGCTGTAGCGGTGCCGAGATCACCACGGCTGCCTTCAATTCCTTCGGGCAGGCCCGCGCCAGCAGATTGACCAGCATGTTGCCCCCCAGTGAATAGCCGATGGCGATCATCGGCTTGCCGGGAAAGCGCCGTCCCAGCTCGGCGATCAGCGCCTGTGCATCCTCGATGGCACCGGAGTGATAGGCCTGCAGCAGGCGGTTGGGCTCGCCGCTGCAGCCGCGAAAATGCATCAGTACCGCCTCGTCCCCCTGGCGCTGCAGATGGGCAAACAACCCCTTGGCATAGTGGGAGTGAATGCTCCCCTCCAGGCCGTGAAACAGCACTATCAGTGGCCGCTCCCCCTGGCTGATGTCACCGCTCCAGGCGAGATCGACGAAGTCCCCGTCTGCCAGTTCAAAACGTTCTGGCACGAAACGGGCGGGGGCTCGTCGCAGCCACTTTGGCAATATGGTTTGCAGATGGGGATTACGCGCCCACCATGGGGCATGGAAGTGACTCTCTATGAGCATGATGGGGTCCGAAACAGGCATCAGGGCATGAAAAGCACGGCGAGAAGGGACGCTTCTCGCCGGTTTGGGTCAGGCCAGCAGGCTGTCGTGGTGCTCGGCACCGCGCAACATGGCCTGGACCATTTCGTTGGCCTCAAACTTGGTCAGCGCTTCGTGGGCACCCACCTGATGGGCCCGCTCCACGCTGATCTCGCTGGAGAGCGAGGTGTGCAGGATGATGTAGGCACCCGCCAGCGTCGCATCGCTTTGCACCTCGAAGGCCAGTTCATAGCCGTCGAGTCCCGGCATCTCTATGTCGCTCACCAGTATGTCGATGGGAGTCTTCTGGCTGGCGCGAGCCTGCATCAGGGCCAGTGCATCCTTGCCGTTGGTGCAGACTTCGTAGGGAATATTGATGTAGTCGAGGGCGGCCATCAGCTGGCGGCGGGCGACGGAGGAGTCATCCACCAGCAGGATCCGCATCGGCTTGATCCGCTCCCGCTGCACATCGGTCAGCACAGGATAGAGGTGGCTGGGGTCGTCCGGGTAGACCCGTGACAGTATCAGTTCCACATCCAGCAACTGGATCAGCTGGTCGTTGACCCGGGTCACCCCGGTCACGAACACGTTATGGCCGAGAGCCGCGGGAGGGGACTCGATATCGCGCCAGTTGCACTCGGTGATCTTGTCGATGCCGCGCACCAGAAAGCCCACCAGGGTGCGGCGACAGTCGGTGATGATGATGAAGCAGCTCGGCATCTCCTCCTTGCTGATAGGGCGATAACCCACCGCCATGGCCATGTCGATCACCGGGATTGTGGTGCCCCGCATGCTGGCGGCGCCGAGCACGGTCGGGTGCGAGTGTGGCATGGCCGTGAGCTGGGTGTAAGGCACTATCTCCTTCACCTTGAGGGTGCCGATGGCAAAGGATTGTTTGGCCGAGAGATGAAACAGCAACATGCCCTGGGATTGGTTGGCCTTGCTTTTCATGGCAGATGTCCTGTGAGTCAAAACGGTATCAGTCAATTCAGGCCCCTAGCATAAAGGATTATAGGCGAAATGGCCCTCCCGTTATTAGCGACCGCGCGCCGTAAAACTGGACCCATTTCACCCATTTATTCACCTTGCTGACCTTATGGTGTGTCTGTGCGGGTCATGGCAATCAGGGGAGATCAGGCGGGCACTTGCTGGTCCAGGCTGGCGCCAAGCCAGTGTTGACACGCCAGGGCGAGAGCCTCTTCGTCCCGGTAGCCGAGCTTGGCTATCACCTGTTCCCGTTTGCTGCCGCTTTTGAGCAGGCGCACAGCTTGCAGCAGCTGCCACTGGGCGCTCAGGGCATCGGCCGTTAGGCCCGGATCTGTCATGCCTCGCTGGGAGAGGCACGCCTGCCAGGCGGCGTCACTGCCCGTTTGCTGGCCCGCCAGTGCCCGCCAGGCGCCTTGCAGCATCTGGTCACCATGTTGCGCGAGAGGACAGGCCAGCAGCTCGTCAAGCATCACCTGCAGGCGATAACCATAGGCCCCTTGCCAGTCGCGTGGGCGTTGCCACTGAGTCAGGCTGTCGAACAGGGCATCAAGTAGTGGTGTCGGGTGCAACCAGCCTGCCTGTGCAGGTTGGGCAACCCGCGGGGAACAAGTCAGCAAATCATAATGGCAGCCTGCCAGCGGGCTGAAGGCGGCGAGGGCATCGGCGCAGAGCCAGAAACTGTTACCCGCTGTCAGCAGCAATTCATGCTGGCCGAGTCGCAGCAGCGCCCCGCCCCGGGTTATTCGCAGCAACTGGCCCAGCGGCGCGCGTTTGCGGCCGCCAACCTGCAGGTGAGGGGAGGAAAAATGCTGACATTCGATGGCGTGATGCATGTAAAAACCCTGATATGATGCTGCCTGGAGGTAACAAAAATGGAAACCAGACGTAAAAAACGCTTCATTGCCGGCGCTGTGTGCCCAGCATGCGGCAAAATGGACACCATGATGCTGTATATGGAGCATGGAGTCGAGAAGGTGACCTGTGTCGACTGCGGGGATACCCAGGTGCAGACTCAGGCCGAGGTGGACAAGCTAACCCGTGAGACCGAACAGGTCATAGGGGTGTTTCGTCCCGAGTGAGGTTATCAGCAGTACCAGAAAAGGGGCGTAAGTCAGGCTCATCCCGTTTCGCAGTGATGACTTTTTCATCATGACGGAGGGGGCCCGACCATATGCTTGGCCACCTTTTTGAGGTATTCTGAGCCCGTTTTTTTCTATCCGCAGGATCCCTGACATGAAAGTAGCTCCCCTGAGCGTGGTTACGCTGGAATACACAGTCACTGACGAACATGGTGAAGTCATCGACACCACTGTCGGTAAAGAGCCTCTGGTGTATCTGCACGGTACCCGTTATCTGGTCTCTGGCCTCGAAGCCGAGCTGGAAGGCCGTAGCGTGGGTGAGGCGTTCGACCTTACTCTGGCACCGAGCCAGGCCTATGGCGAATACGACGAAACCCTGGTGCAAGAAGTACCTGGCGAGTTGTTTGACGGCATGGAAGTGTCTGAAGGGGATACTTTTGTGGCCGAGACTGACGATGGTCACCGTCCGGTTACCGTCATTGAAGTGTCCGAAGCGTTCGTCAAGGTGGATGGCAACCATCCGCTGGCTGGCGTGACCCTGGGCTTCAAGGTCGAGATCAAGGACGTCCGTGCTGCCACTGCCGAAGAGCTGGCTCACGGCCATGTTCACGGTGCCGGTGGTTGCGGTCACGATCATGGTCACGACCATGACCACGATCACGGCCATGAGCACGGTGGTTGCTGCGGTGGTGGCCATGGTCACGATCACGGTCATGACCACGGCGATGAGCAGGGTCATGGCGGTTGCTGTGGCGGCGGCGGCTGCGGTGGCAAGGGTCACCAGCACTGATCTGTACCCCGGGCCTGGCCCGATAAAAAACCCGCGTTTATCGCGGGTTTTTTTATGGTGCAGAGACAACCGCTCAGTAGTGCGGGGGCGGCGTCTCTTCGGCCATGCTGGCAATCTGGCTAGGTTGTACGCTTTGCAGTTTATCTACCAGCAGCTGGATCTGGTGCTTGAGTCGATCCAGCTCACGGCCCTGGGTGGTGACCTCCTCGTTGAGCTGTTCCACCGTGTACTCGGCGAAAGCGAGACGGCTTTCCAGGGTTTCGATGCGATCGTTAAGTTGCTGACTCATGGGCCTTTAGGTCCTTACTTGATAGTCCAGATTTCGGCCAGACCACTGGAGCTGGCGCTGACAAGGTGGCTATTGTCGCGCAAAGCCACGCCGTAGACCACTGCACTCGGCGGTTTCACCTTGGGATGGGGCGAGACGCGCCAGCTTTGCAGTTGGGTGCCATCGCTCACCTGCCACAGGGAGAGCTGGCGGGAGGGGGCGCCCGTGATGAGCCATTTGCCGTCGTTGGCGAAGCGGGCACTGGTGTAGACCTCGAAGCGATGCGCGAACTGCAAGCGGCTCACCTCCTTGCCTGTCTTGAGATCCCAGATGCTGGCCTGACGGCTGTCCGCTGTGAAGGCGAAACGGCCCAGGGGATCGAGCCTTGCCATTACCACCCGACCGGCGTGGTTGAAACGCCATACCACCTGACCTGAGCGGGTATTCCACAGATAGGCGCTGTAGTCGTTGCCGCCGGTGAGGGCGTAGCGACCATTGGCGGAGAGATCCACCGTATTGACCTGCTCTGTGTGGCCGAGAAATTGCAGCCGGCGGCCGCTCTGGGTGTCGACCACCTCCGCCTTGCCATCTTCACGCCCGATCAACACCTGGCGGCCATTGGCCGACAGCGCTATGTCCCTCAGTTTGGATTCAGGTAGCGAGTAGTAGCCTTGGGAATGGCCATCTTGCAGGCGCCAGATGGCGAAGGTATCCAGGGTAGCGGTCACAGCATGACTGTTGTCTGCCGAGAAACGGGTCACTATGGGGACATTGTCCGGATTGTCGGACTGACGCCAGCGCCAGCGCTCCTTGCCCTGCTCCAGGTCCCACACGACTGTGCCCTGGTCCAGACTGGAGACGACGGCCTGTTTGCCGTCACTGGCAAGGTCCGCACTCAGCAGCCCCTGGCTGTCGAGGATGACTTGCTGGCCCGGTTGGGCGCTCCGCTCGCAACCGGTCAGTATCAGACAAATACCGATGAGATAAATGGCACTTTTTATCATTTTTCCTGTCTCATGCTTTCGTTACCTGCGATCACGGCGTTAGTATAAGGCGCTTATCACGATAAACCTCTCATTTCACGAAGGAACCGAGAGCGGTATTTAGAGTTTTGGAGAAACTGATGAACAATTTTCTGAAGGTGTCCCTGTTGGCTGCGGCGGTTGCCGTGAGTCTGACTGCTTGCCAAAAAGATGAGAAGCCGGCTGCGAACAACGCAGAGGTCAAGGCAGAAGCCAGCAAGCCGGCACAGGCCCCCAAGGCTGATGCCAAGAGCTTTGAAGAGCAATCCGGCTATGCAATTGGCCTCTCCATGGGTCGTTATATCGCCAATACCCTGGAACGTCAGCAGGAACTCGGCATCAAACTGGACAACAGCGTCATCCTCAAGGGTGTGACCGACGGTCTGGGTAAAGAAGCCAGCATGACTGACGAGGAGATCCAGAAGGTTCTGCAGCAGTACGATGCCAAGATCAACGAGTTGACCAAGGCCAAGGCTGACAAGGATGCCGTGGATAACCAGAAGAAGGGTGAAGAGTACCTGACTGCCAACGCCAAGAAAGAAGGTGTGAAGAGCACCGAATCTGGTCTGCAGTATCTGGTCGAGAAGATGGGTGACGGCGCCAAGCCGAAAGCCACTGACATCGTCAAGGTTCACTATACCGGTACCCTGACAGACGGCACCAAGTTTGACAGCTCCGTCGATCGCGGTGAGCCGGCTACCTTCCCGCTCAACCAGGTTATCCCTGGCTGGACCGAAGGCGTGCAGCTGATGCCGGTCGGTTCCAAGTTCAAGTTCTTCCTGCCGTCCAAGCTGGCTTATGGCGAGCACGGCGCAGGTTCCATCCCGGCCAATGCCGTGCTGGTGTTCGATGTTGAGCTGCTGGCGATCGAGAAGCCGGCTGCTGATGGCGACAACGCCAAGAAGTAAGCGCCCATCGTTGAAAAAACGGCTCCTTAGGGAGCCGTTTTTACTTGTATCTCCCTGCGAATGGCGGGATAAAAGAGAGGCCGCGCCAGCTGTGGTAACATGGCGGGCAAGACCTGAAATAGACAACGAAATCAATCGCAAGGATGGCTCCCGTGGCTGAAAGCAAACCTCGAGTCCTGTTGGTGGAAGATACCCGCAGTCTGGCGGTGGTTTATGAACAGTATCTGGCCCAGGATGGCTATGAGGTGCTGTTGGCCGATTGTGGTCAGCAGGCGTTGGCGCAGCTGCTGACCAGCCCGCCACCTGTGGTACTGCTCGACCTTGAACTGCCCGACATGTCCGGCATGGACATTTTGCAGCAGATCACCGAACAGCAGCTGCCCTGTTCCGTGGTGGTGATCACCGCCCACGGCTCCGTGGATGTGGCGGTGGAGGCGATGCGCCTCGGTGCCTTCGACTTCCTGACCAAACCGTTCGATGGCAAGCGGCTCTGTGCCACTGCCCGCAATGCCCTGAAACATCAGCAACTGAGTTCGCTGGTGGCCCAGTATCGGGAAAATTTCGAACGCAGCTCGTTCGCCGGCTTTATCGGTGCCTCCATGCCGATGCAGGCCGTCTATCGCATCATAGAGAGCGCGGCGCCGAGCAAGGCGACCGTCTTCATCACGGGGGAGAGCGGCACCGGCAAGGAGGTGTGCGCAGAGGCCATTCACCAGTGCAGCCCCCGCAGCGAGCAACCCTTCATAGCGCTCAACTGCGCCGCCATTCCCCATGACCTGATGGAGAGCGAGATCTTCGGTCACGTCAAGGGCTCCTTTACCGGCGCCCAGGGGGATCGCAAGGGGGCGGCCAGTCTGGCTGATGGCGGTACCCTGTTCCTGGACGAGATCTGCGAGATGGATCTCGACCTGCAGAGCAAGCTGCTGCGCTTCATCCAGACCGGTACCCTGCAACGGGTCGGCAGCGGCAAGCTGGAGACGGTGGATGTACGCTTCGTCTGCGCCACCAACCGGGATCCGCTGGTGGAGGTGAAGGCGGGACGTTTTCGGGAGGATCTTTACTACCGCCTGCACGTGATCCCGCTGAGCCTGCCACCGCTGCGCGAGCGCGGCGAGGATATACTGCTGCTGGCGCGTAACCTGTTGCAGAGCTACGCAAAGGAAGAGAACAAGCGCTTCAAGGATTTCGATGTGGAGGCGGCGCGGGTGCTGCTCGATTACCCCTGGCCTGGCAACGTGCGCGAGCTGCAAAACGTGGTGCGCAACATAGTGGTGCTCAACGACAGAGAGCTGGTGAGTCCTGACATCTTGCCACCGCCGCTGAATGGCAGTCGGGGTAGCATGCTGGCCGCGACAGCGCCGCTGGCCACGGCTGGCAGTGCCACCTTGCCTTCTTTCAACGCGCCGATACGCCCGCTCTGGCTGGTGGAAAAAGAGACCATAGAGCAGGCTATCGCCAGCTGTGACGGCAACATCCCCAAGGCAGCGGCACTGCTGGAGATCAGTCCCTCCACCATCTATCGCAAAAAGCAGGGCTGGGAAGAGACGAGCCTGGTCTGAAGCTGGTGTCGGGATGGCATCCGTCATCTTGGGCAGATGAGCTTGTGCGCAGGGCGGCCAACTGGCCGCCTTGCTGCTTTGTTAGAGGCTGTTTGCTAGAGCTTGGCGAGATGCTTGAGTCTGGCCAGTCGCTCCGCCTCGTTGGCCTTGAACCAGCGATCCTGTGACAGCAGAAACCAGGCGCGGGAGAAGTATTCGGGCGCAGCCGGATCGTCCAGCACCAATGCATTCTCCCCCAGCTCCTCGAACAGATAGCCATCCTCCGGCTCGCCGGCCTCTGCCATCTCCTCCTGCAGCTGCTTCAGCTCGGCCAGCGCCTGCTCGTGCAACCCCTGTGCCCGGGTCAGTCGCGCCAGACTCCAGCGGGCGATGAAGGCCTTGGCCGTATTGTTATGTTGTTCGTGCCAGGCAAGACACTTTTGCTGGAATACTCTGGCTTCATCAAAGCGTCCCAGCTCGAACAGGGTCCAGCCCTGATTGTTGTAGAGGCTGGCGAGCCAACCGCGCACCTTTTCATCCTGACTGCGTTCCGCCAGCTCCATGGCCAGCTGATGCCAGCGGCTCTGCTCATCCAGTGGCGCGGCTATGGCTATCATGTGTGCCGCATCGATGGCCAGATAGAGCTCCTTGCTCTTGAGCCCCCACTGCCAGGCTTGTTCGAACAGGGTTCTGGCAGTGGCTTTGTCGCCGGCGGAGTTGAAAGTTCGGCCGCGCTCCAGCAGGGCGCGAAGGCGGGCTCTCGGGGTGGCATCGGTGAGGCGGGGTTCTATCTCGTCGAGCAGCTGGTGGGCCTCGGCAAACTGGCGCTGCAGGGAATGGGTACGGGCGATCTGGGTCAGCAACTCCAGCTCGAGTTGCAGGTCGGCAGCAGCACGCGCCTCGGGAAGAAGTGCATGAAAACGCAGGGCACTGGCGGCGGGATCCTGATAATTCCACTGCGCCATAAAATCGTGTGACTTGTCCATCTGGCCTCCTTGCCGGTGATATTGTCACCAATATGCCTACGGGCCATTGTTTGTACAAGGGACGCCCGTCACAGAGCGCCCCTTGAGTCATGTCAACGCCAGCGGCCAGCCGATCAGTAAACCATGGCGAGGCTCATCAGCATCAGGCCGAGGGCAGCGAAGGCACCCTCCTTGATGGCAAGACGCGGCACCAGCGCCTTGGGCAGGGCCGGAAACAGGGTCAGGGCAAAGCCAAGCCCGGGCATCAGCCAGTGAAAGGCCGGGCTGCGCAGGGCGGGATCGGCGGCGCCGTTGATCACTATGAGCAGGATGAACAGAGTGAAGGCGGGCAGAATAAACCAGCGGGCACTGCCGGCGGCGACGGCCCGCAGCGGAGAGATGCGATAGAGCACCAGGGTCACGATAAACAGCACCAGGGGTGCCAGCAGATAGAAGGGGGCCGGGTTCATGGCAAGTCTCCAGACGACAAGAGGCGGGATTTAATCAGTCGGAAGGGGAGATGACCAGCATGCTGCCCCCAGCCTGTGAAGAGGATCCCAGGTAAAGGTTTGCGCGCTCAGTGCAAACCGAACCAGGCAGCGGCGAAGCCAACCCAGCTCAGCAGCAACAGGATCCAGGGCAGGGGATGCTGGCGGGAGACCTCGACAAGCTCAATGTTGCACTCCTCCTCATGCCCGGCTTGCGGCTGCTGTTTTGCCTTGGTTTGCAACTTCTTCTGGCGACTGGCCTCGCGAGCCCGCGCCTTCATCTGCTTCTTGTATTCGTCTATGCCTTTCTGGATCCCCTGGGCGATCAGCTGGGTCTGTTCTTTGGTCTGTCCCGGCTTCTGGTTGGCGCGAGCAATTTTTTGCGCCTCTTGCTGGGTCTCGGGGGAAATCTTGTCGTACTTGGCCATCAAACATTCTCCTCGGCATCGATGGGCGGGGAGTATGCCATAAAAACGGCGCCCTCAGGCGCCGTTGCAATAGCATGTGAACCGGATCAGGGCTTGAAGTAGGTCACGGTCGCATAGGGCAGCGGATTGAGGGTGCCCAGGGACTCGGCGTACTCCATGAACATCTCGTTCTCACCGACGCCAGAGTCGACATAGTCACCCTTGTTGGGCAGCTCTTCGCGCTTGAGCAGACCGCTGTAGCCATCCTTGCCGGAGGCGATATAGGTGTTGGCACCGACACGGTACACCTTGTCGTCGTCCAGCGGCTGCCACTGGCCGTTGGCATCCAGCAGCTCCAGCTTGGTGATGCGGGACCCCTTGGCCTGTTTGCCGTCATAGGTGTAGCTCAGGTGGCCGACGTAAGGGAAAGCACCGCTGGAGGCACCAATCCCCGTCTCGTGGCCGATGGAATAGTCAACGGCGTACTCCAGGGTGGCGCGTACGTCTTTGCCCTTGAGGTTGAAGGCTGCGATCTTGTTGCCAAACGGCAGCAAGGTGCCCATCACGTAACCGACGGAGAGCGGGCCCGCGTTCACATCGGCGCGCACACCACCGGCGTTCTGGATGGTGAAGTCGACCTTGGTATTGAGTTTGTTGAGCTTCCAGTAGAGGGATTCGGCTACCAGAGGATCGATCAGACCCGCGCCATCCGGGGTGGCCGGCACGCGCACATGGGGCAACTTGGTCGGCACGTCGGCGATGATCTTGGCCTCGAGCTCGGCCACGGCCGGTTTGTACTCTGTGTCGATCACATCGCGCATGGCGGTGTTCTCCGGCACTATCTCGATGACGGGTGACTTGGTGATGAAGTCGACCACATTGGTCTGCTCGCTGCCACTCAGGGGCTCTTTCTTCTTGGCCACGTCCTTGGTGAAATCGTCGCCCGTCATCAGGGTATTGCGCCCCTCACACTTGGTGATCTGGCCTTCCTTGCTCAGGGACACGTTGACCAGGCCATAGCCTTTGGCCCATTCACCGGCCTGCACGATACAGGTCTTGCCACCGTCCGGATTGCCAACCAGCTGGGCATAGGTGTTGTCGTCGTCCGGATTCTGGTTGTGGGCCGTGTAGCCTATGGTGTTGATCTCGTTGATGTCGCCGAGGAAGGTCTGGGAGTGACCGCCGACAATCAGGTCGATACCGTTGACCGCCTTGGCGACGGCCTGGTCATTTTGCAGACCGATATGGGTGACCATGATGATCTTGTTGGCGCCTTTTGACTTGAGGGTGTCGACCATTTTCTGGGCGGTTTCAATCATCGGCAGGAATTGGGTATCGGTATCCGGTGAAGAGATATCATGCATATTTTCCAGCACCAGCCCGAAAATACCCACGCTCTCGCCATTTATTTCTTTAATGACATATTCATGAATATTTTCACTGTCTTTCAGGGTGGCGCTACTGGATTTCACCATGTTGGAAGCCAATACAGGGAAATTCACCCGTGAGACGAAATCTTTAATGGCCTGATTGCCCAAATCAAATTCGTGGTTGCCCAGCACCATGGCATCGATACCCATGTCGGAGAGCAGGCGAGACTCCTCTTCCCCCTTGAACTGGGTGAAGTAGAGAGTGCCCTGGAAGGCATCACCACCGTTGAGCACCATGAAGTTGCGGCCTTCGTTGGCGGCCTGGCTGCGCAGCTCGTCCAGCTTGAACTTCAGACGGGGATAGCCGCCCAGTTTGGCGTAGAATTTGAACAGCTCCTGGCCGGTGGGCTGGATGGCCAGCGCATTTTCGGTCGGGTCGAGGTGGGCGTGGGTATCATTGATATGGGCAATGGTCAGATCCAGCGGAATATGCTCCTTGCTGCTGTTTTCTGAATTGCAGGCGGTCAGCCCGAGCAGAGTAATAGAGACGGTGACGGCCAGTAACGTCTTCTTCATTGGTAATAATCCTCTTGTTGTTATTGTCCTGTATATCGTTCCTGTATGACAGGAGTGTGGCGATTCTAGGCAAAAAGCAGTAATTGGAAATAAAGAGAGCTGATTCCTTTGAGCTACTGCACATTAATAAAGCAAACAAACGTTTGCCAGATTGTTTAACGCCATCACCACAGACTAATGACAAGTTTCACATTGTTGCATCGGCACCCGAGCGTCGCTGAGGGATCATGCCGCTTGATGGGGGTCTGTCTGCTCCGGCACAGGGGCGGGCAGCAGTCGCAGGAACTGGACCGGGGTGAGCGGACGGCCATAGAGGTAGCCTTGCAGGTAGTTGACGTTGCGCTCTGTCAGGAAGTCAGCCTGCTCCTGGGTTTCGACCCCTTCGGCGACGGTTTCCAGTCCCAGCCGGGTGGCCAGACTGATGGTGCTGTCAAGAATATGACGAGAGAGGGCGTTGGTGCCTATCATGGCGACGAAGCTCTGGTCGATCTTGAGGTAGTCCACGTGAAACTGTTGCAGATAGGTGAGGCTGGAGTGGCCTGTGCCAAAGTCGTCCAGACCTATCTTGACCCCCATCTGGCGCAGCTCGCCGAACAGCTGGTCGGTCAGTTGGCAGGGGGTGATCAGTTCCCGCTCGGTCAGCTCCAGCACCAGCGTTACCGGATTGCTGGCGAAGGCGGCCAGGAATCGGCGGCAGTCGTCGATCAGGCTCATCTCCTGGCAGTGCTGGGCACAGATGTTGAAACCGAAGTGAAAGCGGGGCGGCAGTTGCGCCACATGGGGGGCAAACTCCAGACGAACCTGCTGCATCAGGGTCTGGGTCATCAGTATGATGAGGCCGCTCTCCTCCGCCAGCGGGATGAAGAGATCCGGCCGGATCAACCCCTGACGATGGTGCTGCCAGCGCATCAGCACCTCGCAGCCATGGAGCTGACCACTCTTGCTGTAAACGATGGGCTGCAGGTAGGGAATGAACTCCTGTTTGATGATGGCGCGCTTGAGCTCCTGAGTCGGGGTGGAGATATGGCTCCACCAGCGATAGGTGGCAAGGCCGGCCAGCCCGCCCAGAGTCAGGATCAAGATGATGACGGTGCTCTGCTTTTTCAGCGTGAGCAGCAACACGGCTTCCAGCGGGAATCCCTGATTGAGGCTGTAGCCGAATGCCGTCGAACTGAGCGGGTAGTTGAACCCCCGAAACACAGGGGCGACACCGTCGTGGATCCGGCCCTTGATATCGAGCCACTGCTCACCTATCTGCACCCAGCTGTTGGGCCCGCCAAGTCGCCATTGCAGCGGTTTGCTCAGGTGGTAGGGGTTGATGGCAACCACTACCCCATGATCGCCTTCGCTCAGGCGATAGAACAGCAGCGAGGGCTTGAGTCCGAGCCGGGTGACGGCTTTGAGCTTGAGCCGCTGGTGCTGGCCGTTTTGCAGCTCATCCTTCAGGTTGATCTCGTCGAAGATGGAAGAGCAGTAGAGGCGACCATGGCGTGAGAGGTTGACCGAGCGTACATAGGGGGAGGTGGCAACCAGTACTCTCAGCTCGCGGGCAACCTCGTGACAGGGGCGGCCCACCAGCGGCAGTGCGGCCCGGGCCGCCTGGGTAGAGTGGTAGAGGGCGCTGTCTATCTGCACCATGGCACGCTCGGCGGCATTTTGCGCCTGCTGGCGGGTCATGGACCAGGTCTGCCAATAGAGAGTGGCGAGGGAAACCAGGATCAGGGTTGCGCAGCACAGCAGGCTGGCCAGCAAACGAGGCATGTTGCCGCTACGCAGAAAAGAGAGAGCCATGAACCACGCCTCGGTGAACGGAAATTGAACAAAAAAAGGGCGGTCATACTACACAATCACGAACCATTCTCATAGCGACCATATTGAGGGGCTGTGGCTGGACTTGCAGGGGAGTGGGTTGGAGAGGGAACGCAGGGAGTCAAAAATAACAGAGGCGGCCTTGGGCCGCCTCTGTTGTCTTCGCAGGATAAAGAGCGTTTACAGCTGCTCGATACCGACAATGTGCCAGGGTGCATTGTCCTTGGCCAGGTTACGCTCGAGGTGCCACACCTCTTTGATGTCTTCCTCGACCTGCTCCTGACGGTCCATGTAGCGGCCGCTGAAGCGTACGCTGACCTGGGCCCAGTCGCTACCGTAGTCGGCACGCACCAGCTGGGTATCCACATACATGACTTCGGTATGCTGCTCGCCGGTCAGCTCTGCGCGTTCGGCTTTGAGCTGTTCGAACAACTCAGGGCTCACATACTCACGCACTTTTTCCAAGTCGTTTGCGTTCCAGGCTTCTTGCAGGGTGCGATAGTGATCGCGTGCACCGGACAGGAAACTGTTCATGTCAAAACCTGGCGGCAGACGGAACGGCACGTCGCTGTCGGCAAAGCCGGTCGCTTGCGGCGCACTGCTGCTCTGTTCGAACTGCTGCGGCGCAGCCGATGGCGGCTGATAGCCGGCGTAGGCCGTCTGTGGTTGAGGCGAGGGGGCCTTGCTCTTGCGCATGGCGCGGAACAGGAAGACAGCACCCAACGCCAGCAGCGCGATCAGTAGCATGTCCATGCCTTGCAGACCTTCGAAGGCGCCGCTACCCAGCAGGTAAGCGAACAGACCACCGGCCAGCAGGCCGCCGAGCAGGCCGCCCATCATGCCGCCTTTCTTCGGTGCGGCCTGAGCCCCGACCGCCGGGTTCTTGGTGTCGACGGGTTTGGCCGCCGGTTGGGCCGGAGCTGTTTTGTAGCTCTTGCCAAAGGATTTACCGCCGCCAAATTTCTTGGCCTCGGCAATGGGTGCCCCCAGGCCAATGGCCAGGATCACGGCAAACAGGGTCAGCATCTTTTTCATTTTGACTCTTTTCACTCTCATCAGTGGATGGGGACATGGTCTGCTTTAGCAAGCTCAGCGAGGTGCATGACAGGCTGCCTGTCCCTCGTTGTAGTGCAGCTTGCGGCTATGATTAACATCGTTGGCATGAATTATTCATGAACAGATTACACTCCATTCCGGGGCAATCAGAGGAGAGAATGGCAATGAAAAATCGACGACCGAGCCGCAAGGAGCGCAAGCTGCGCAACAAAACGAGAGCCAAGCAGCAGGATCAGACCCTGGTCTGGCCCTTCATCATGGTATGAGACAGCGGCATATTTCATCAGCAAGCGGCGCCATTGACCATCAGGAGGGCGCTTGTGTCAGACAGAAGTGAATAGCGTGCATTAGCACTCGCGATGGCGGGGTTTCTTTTGTAAAATTCCCGTCCCCTTCCCGCTGCGGTTTTTATGTGTATGGCAGAGCAAGTGACGGCGAAAAAAGACGCCAAGACACAACAGCTGAAAGTTCCTCCCCACTCTTTTGAGGCCGAACAGTCCGTACTGGGCGGCCTGATGCTGGATAACGAGGCCTGGGATCGGGTTGCCGAACGGGTGATCGACAAGGATTTCTACAGCCGCCCTCACCGGCTTATCTTCCAGGCCATGACCCGCCTCTCCAACGCGGGCAATCCCATCGATCTCATCACGCTGCAAGAGGAGCTGGAGCGCTCGGAGCAGCTGGAGGAGTCCGGTGGTTTCGCCTATCTGGTGGAGATCGCCAAGAACACCCCGAGTGCCGCCAACATCAATGCCTACGCCGAAATCGTGCGTGAGCGGGCGGTCGTGCGGGAGATGATCTCGGTCGCCAACGAGATAGTCGAAGCAGGCTACGAGCCGCAGGGACGCACCTCGGGCGATCTGCTGGATCTGGCCGAGAGCAAGGTGTTCCAGATCGCCGAACAGCGTACCAGCGCCAATGAGGGGCCGCAGCCGCTCAAGCTGATCCTCGAGCAGACGGTCGACAAGATTGAAGAGCTGTTCAAGACCCCTCACAACGGCGTGACCGGGGTGTCGAGCGGTTATGGGGATCTGGACAAGATGACCGCCGGTCTGCAGCGTTCGGACTTGATCATAGTTGCGGCTCGTCCCTCCATGGGCAAGACCACCTTTGCCATGAACCTGTGCGAGCACGCGGCCCTCACCGCCGAGAAACCGGTACTCATCTTCTCGCTGGAGATGCCCTCCGAGCAGATCATCATGCGTATGCTCGCCTCGGTGGGGCGCATCGACCAGACCAAGGTGCGTACCGGTCAGCTCGACGACGAGGATTGGGCACGCCTCTCCTCCACCATGGGATTGCTGCTCGAGAAGGGCAAGATGTATATCGATGACGCCTCCGGCCTCACCCCGACCGACGTGCGTTCCCGCGCGCGCCGTATTGCCCGTGAGCACGGCGGCCTCTCCATGATCATGATCGACTACCTGCAGCTGATGCGGGTGCCCGCGCTTTCCGATAACCGGACCCTGGAGATAGGTGAAATCTCCCGCTCCCTCAAGGCGCTGGCGAAAGAGTTGCAGTGCCCCGTGGTTGCCCTGTCCCAGCTCAACCGAAGCCTGGAACAGCGTGCGGACAAGCGCCCGGTCAACTCGGATCTGCGGGAATCCGGCTCCATCGAGCAGGATGCGGATTTGATCATGTTTATCTACCGTGATGAGGTGTATCACGATGACAGTCCCGACAAGGGGATTGCCGAGATCATCATCGGCAAGCAGCGTAACGGCCCCATAGGCCGTGTGCGACTTACCTTCCAGGGGCAGTTCTCCCGGTTCGACAACTACGCCGGTCCGGCGTTTGATGACGACTATTGATGAAAACCCGTGGTGATGGCGGATTAGATACCATCACGAAAGCCCTGAAAGGTAGCCGAGTTCTCATCGGTCAACCGCGTAACGGTGCCAATAGGGCCGCGTGCGCCTTACCTTCCAGGGGCAGTTCTCCCGGTTCGATAATTACGCCGGTCCGGCGTTTGATGACGATGACTAAGTAGGGGTCGGTCTGCGCACCCATATCGGTGCCTGGGTCCCCCCAGATCCAAGACACAGTTTTCCCGGTTCGACAATTATGCCGGTCCGGCCTTCGATGATGACAATTAAGGGCTGACACCACACGGTGCCTGGTGCATTCACGCGCCATCATGCCCTCGTAAGGGAAAACAGATGAAAGCGGCTATTGCCCAAATCAATACAGCGGCCCTGCGCCACAACCTCGCCGTGGTCAAACGGCATGCCCCCGATTGCAAGATCATTGCCGTGGTCAAGGCCAACGCCTATGGCCATGGCCTGCTGCCGGTCGCCCGTACCCTGGTGGATGCGGATGCCTACGCAGTGGCCCGCATCGAAGAGGCGCTGATGCTGCGCTCCTGCGCCGTGGTCAAGCCCATAGTGCTGCTGGAAGGCTTCTTCTCGAGCGCCGATCTGCCTGTGCTGGCGGCCAACAATTTGCAAACGGCGGTGCACACCTGGGAGCAGCTCGAAGCGCTGGAGCAGGCCGAACTGCCGGCTCCTGTGGTGGCCTGGCTCAAGCTCGACACCGGCATGCACCGGCTCGGGGTGCGCGCCGATGAGATGCCCGCCTTTATCGCGCGTCTCGCCAAGTGCAAGAACGTGGTGCAGCCGTTCAACATCATGACCCACTTCAGCCGCTCCGATGAGCTCGAACAATCGACCACCCGCGAGCAGATCGACTTGTTCAGTCGCCTCACGGCACCGCTCCTGGGCGAGCGGGCCATGGCGAACTCAGCGGGTATTCTGGCCTGGCCAGACTCCCACTGCGACTGGGTGCGCCCCGGCGTCATCCTGTACGGCGTATCCCCCTTCCCCAATACGGTGGCGGCGGATTACGACCTGCAGCCTGTGATGACCTTGAAGACCCAACTCATCGCGGTGCGAGATCACAAAGCGGGCGAACCGGTAGGCTATGGCGCCAATTGGGTGTCTGACCGGGATACCCGGCTCGGCGTCATCGCCATCGGTTACGGCGATGGCTACCCGCGCATGGCGCCCAACGGCACCTCAGTGCTGGTCAATGGCCGCATAGTGCCCCTGGTGGGCCGTGTTTCCATGGACATGACCACAGTGGATCTGGGGCCGGGCGCCACCGACAAGGCCGGTGACGAAGCCGTGCTCTGGGGTGAGGGGCTGCCGGTGGAACGGGTCGCCGACGAGATTGGCACCATCCCCTACGAGCTCATCACCAAGCTTACTTCCCGGGTCTTTATGGAATACGTCTAGGCTCGGCCAGCATCAAACGTAAAAAGCCCCGTCAGGGGCTTTTTTTTTCGACAACATGCCGGCAATTACTGCCGATGCATCCGCACAAACTTCTCCAGCAACTGATCTTCGGTTTCCACGTGGGCCGGATCCCGGATGATGCAGTCTGTGAGACGCAGACGCTACTGCCTGTGCATCCGCACAAACTTCTCCAGCAACTGATCTTCGGTTTCCACGTGGGCGGGATCCCAGATGATGCAATCGATGGGGCAGACGCTGATGCAGGTCGGCTTCTCATAGTGACCGACGCACTCGGTGCAGCGACTGGGATCTATCTCGTAGATCTCCTCACCCAAGCTGATGGCCTGGTTCGGACACTCGGGATCACACATGTCGCAGTTGATGCACTTGTCGGTAATGAGCAGAGACATATCAGGCCGCCGAGTGCGGCTGACGGGTGTCCTGGCGATCGCCGAGGTTGCGCAGCAATATGCCGTAGTTGATGTCGATCTCTTTGGGGACTGGCACATAGACAACGTGGCCGTTGCCCGGCGCCGTGTCGATGAGCTCGCCCTTGCGGTTCTGCATCTGCTCCAGATTGAAGCTGACGTTGCCCTGCGGAGTCATCAGCTCCAGGCTGTTGCCCACCAGGAACTTGTTCTTCACTTCCACTTCCACCATGTCGCCCTGGCGACCGGTGATCTCGCCGACGAACTGCTGGGTGTCGGAGACCGAGTAGCCGTAATCGTAGTTCTGGTACTCGCTGTGGTTGTGACGGCGCAGGAAGCCCTCGGTGTAGCCACGGTGGGCCAGATTTTCGAGGGTGCCCATCAGGGTCGGATCGAACGGGCGACCGGCGACCGCATCGTCGATGGCCTTGCGATAGACCTGGGCGGTGCGGGCGCAGTAGTAGAAGGACTTGGTACGGCCTTCAATTTTCAGGGAGTGCACCCCCATCTTGGTCAGGCGCTCCACGTGCTCGACGGCGCGCAAGTCCTTGGAGTTCATGATGTAGGTGCCGTGCTCATCCTCGAACGCCGTCATGTATTCACCGGGACGGTTGGACTCTTCCAGCAGCACCAGCGCATCGCTCGGTTTGCCAAGGCCCAAAGTGTTGTCCGGGCGAACTGCGATGGGTTCCTGACGGTGGACTATCTGGCCCACGTCATCTTCCTTGCCCTCGTGCACCTTGTACTCCCAGCGGCAGGAGTTGGTGCAGGTGCCCTGGTTGGGGTCACGCTTGTTGATGTAACCGGAGAGCAGGCAGCGGCCCGAGTAGGCCATGCAGAGGGCGCCGTGGACGAAGACTTCCAGCTCCATCTCTGGCACCTGCATGCGGATCTCTTCGATCTCGTCAAGTGACAGCTCGCGCGACAGAATGGCGCGGGTCAGGCCCATCTGATGCCAAAACTTCACCGTCGCCCAGTTGACCGCGTTGGCCTGCACCGAGAGGTGAATGGGCATGTCCGGGAAGGCTTCGCGCATCATCATGATGAGGCCCGGGTCTGACATGATGAGCGCATCCGGCTTCATCTCCACCACGGGACGCATGTCGCGGATAAAGGTCTTGAGCTTGGAGTTGTGGGGCTGGATGTTGGCCACCACATAGAACTGCTTGCCCAACGCGTGGGCCTCGTTGATGCCGAGCTGCAGATTCTCGTGATCGAATTCGTTGTTGCGCACCCGCAGGCTGTAGCGTGGCTGACCCGCATAGACGGCGTCGGCGCCATAGGCATAGGCGTAACGCATATTCTTGAGGGTCCCGGCGGGGGAGAGCAATTCTGGTCTGAACATGTTGGACTCTTAGTATCTGATTGCAAATCAGGACGGAACTACCTAATAGTTCCTATTAAACAATGGCTTATCACGTATTTTTTATAGTGTATAGCCGTGTGTAGTCGGGGGTTTCCAAACCATAAATATTTTACCACCAAACCCAACAGTACACAGCTTTGCTGAGGATTGCGCTGAGGTATATCCAGCCAGGCAACCCGCAGCAGAATGCCTACATAGAGCGATTTAACCGCACTGTGCGTTACGACTGGTTGGGCCATTACCTGTTTGAGTCACTGAATGAGTTACAGGAATTTGCCACGAACTGGCTGTGGGTTTATAACCATGAGCGGCCCAATATGGCGCTGGGCGGCTACACGCCGAAACAGCGCTTGGCACAGGCCGCATGACCTCTACTTTTGAGTGCTCCAAAAAATGGGGGGATTACCCTTCACCAAAACCTGAGCAACGCGACGTTTCAACACCAACGACAGCAAACACCAATGCGTGACGTGAAAGGCGTTGACCGAATCACCGGTTGCGAATTGATGATGGCGCAAGAGCGCCTTGCTAAGTGCAAATCCGGGTTGTCACTTTGCAATGGGTAATTCGTCTAATGCCGTGGTATAGCGGGGACTGAGTTTTTCACGCCTCATAATCCAATCACTGTTGTCTCTCCCACAAGATCCAAAATGAATTTTTCCTAATCGTCCCTGGTTGATTCGGTCGATCATCTGCATTAGGTCCTGACTGCGGGGCTTATGTTGATGATGGTCGAACAAATCTCCCTGCTGGCTGCCGATAGGAGTGAAGTCGGCTAGCATCACGCCCCCTTTTTGGTAGCGGTGCCCATCCCGCCAGATACGAGAGAGCAGTGAGTGGATCAGTCCCAGCAGCGCTCTAAATAGCTGTTTCGAATAGTAGATCACTGGGGGAAGGGAACTCAGTCCAGTTTGTGCGATCTCATTAGTCGCCAA
>NZ_JAPDBE010000058.1:0-22298 GCF_027705025.1 Aeromonas sp. D3
TCTGCCAAGGCCATTCGCAAGTACTTCCCGCAAGCCTGGATCCTGGCCATCACCACCAACAAGAAAACCGCTGCCCAACTGGTTCTGACCAAGGGTGTGGTGACTCACGTGGTTGACAGCATTGCCTCTACCGACGATTTCTATCGCATCGGCAAAGAAGCAGCGCTGGAAAGCGGCATGGGTCTGAAGGGTGACGTGGTCGTCATGGTCTCCGGTGCCCTGGTACCGAGCGGTACCACCAACACCGCCTCCGTTCACGTACTCTAATCAGTCCTGAACCGATAAAACGGCGCCTGCGGGCGCCGTTTTTTTTATCTGCCCCCCTGCTTCCCGCTCAAGCCCGGTGTTAGAATCCACGCGGATTCAATCCAAGTGGGAAATGTCCCAAATATCGCGTAATAACCCGGAAGTTTTATGCCCTCAACACGTTTCAAAAGAGCCTCGGCAGCCCTGTTGCCGCTGCTCTGCTTACTCATCAGCCTCTGCGCCCCGCAAGCCATGGCGCAGGATGTGCCCCAACGGGCCAGCATACAGCGGGCGCTCGATGCCCTCGGAAAATCAGATGCCCTCACCGTCAGCCAGCAGGCCGACCAGAAGTTTCTGACAGACACCCTCAGCCTGCTCGACAGTATCGAGAAGGAGCACGCCAAGGCCAAGAGTCAAACCCAACGTCTCCGCTCTCTGCCGGGTGAGCTCAGGGACATCAGCGCCAAACTCGATGCCCTGACCCAGAACAAGAGCGCCGAGCAGATCAAGAGTGAGTACGCTCGCATGAGTCTGGCCGAGCTGGAGAGTCGCCAGCCCGAAGTCATTGCCAACATGCAGGATGCCCAGGAAACCCTCGGCACCATCGGCAGCCAGCTCACCAGCCTGCAAACCCTGCCGGAGCGGGCTCAGACCAACATGAGCCGTGCCTATCAGCGCAGCCAGGAGATCCGCACCCGCCTCAACGTCGGTGACGGCGTCAGCAGTGCCGAGAAGATGAAGCTGGGTGCAGAGCTGGCCTTGCTGGAATTGCAACTGACCAATCTGCAAAAACAGCTGGATAACCGCACTAGCATGCAGGATCTGGCGGTCAAGCAACGGGACTACCAGAATGCCCGCCTCGCCAACGAAGAGCAAAAACTGCAACTGCTGCAAGAGCAGAGCAGCGCCAAACGTCTGGGGGATACCGAAAAAACCGCAGAACAGACCGGCGAACTGGTCGCCATTGCCGACAACCCGCTGGTACAAAAAGAGCAGGAGCTCAACCACCAGCTCAGCCAGCAACTGGGCAGCGCCACCACCAATCTCAACAATCTGGTGCAGAAGAACCTGCAAGCCAAGAGCTGGCTGGAACGCGGCACCCAGACAGAGCGCAACCTGAACGAACAGGTACAGATGCTCAAGGGCAACCTGCTGCTGTCGCGCATCCTCTATCAGCTCTACCAGCAGCTGGAGTCGGCCCCTTCCACTCTGGTCAAGAATCTGGAAGAGCAGATCGCCGACCTGCATCTGGCACAGTTCGAACTGAGCCAGCAACGTGACCAACTGTTCCAGAAAACCCAGTATCTGGACAACCTGATCGCCAGCAGCAGCGAGCCGGTCAGTGCAGAGGACAGAGCCAACCTCTCCACCCTGCTCGACACCCGCATCAGCCTGCTCGACCAGCTCAACCGTCAGCTCGACAGTCAGCTGACCAACGCCATCAGCCTGCAGCTGACCCAGCAGCAGCTGGCGCGGATCTACGCCTCCATCGAATTTACTCTGCAGCAACACATCTTCTGGGTCAGCAGCAACAAACCCATCGATGTGAAGTGGTTCATCAACTGGCCAGCCCAGGCTTACAAGCAAGCCTCAGACTGGGTGCTGAAACCGGACTGGGACGGCTGGGGCCAGATGCTGCTGCCGGTTTCCCTGCTCGCCTTTCCGCTGCTGCTGATCGGCGGCCTGCTGATCTGGAAGCGCCCCTCCCTGCTCAATCGGCTGAAGCGGATCAACAAGGATCTGGGACGTTTTCGCCAGGACAGCCAGTGGCACACACCGCGCGCCCTGCTCTATACGGTGCTGCAACGCCTGCCGGGCAGCCTGTTCATTCTGGCTGCCGGTCTCTGGCTCGCTTACTGTGGCCTGCTCAGTGACAAGTTGATGCTCCAGATCACCCTCAACCTGGCACTCGGTTATCTGGTGTTCAGCGTCTATCTGGCGGTGATGCGCCCGGGCGGCATTGCCGAATCCCATTTCCGTATTCCGAAGGCCGAGTTGCAGGCCAAGCGCACCAGCATGCGCTATCTCTGGCTGCCGCTGCTGCCCCTCATCATGCTCTCTACCAAGGCGGTGGTAGAACCCTCATCGCTGGGCAACGACGTTGTCGGTCAGGCGCTGACCCTGCTGCTGCTGGGCCTCACCACCTATCTGGTGTTCCCCATCTCTCGCGCCCTCATCAAGGGGGAGGGCAGCATGCAACAGTCGATCACTGCGGTCGCCCTGGCGCTGGCGCCGGTGGCACTGATGGTGCTGGTGGGACTGGGCTACTACTACACGGCGCTGAAACTGACCGGCCGTCTGGTGGAATCCTTCTACCTGCTGATCATCTGGAGCCTGGTCTACCGCACCTCACTGCGTGGTCTGGAGCTGGCGGCCCGCCGTCTGGCCTACCGCCGTGCTGTGGCCAAGCGTGAACACAAATCCCAGGAAGACGCGGAAGGTGGCGAGTCCATCGAAGAACAGCCCATGGATCTGGAGGATGTCAGCCAGCAATCCCTGCGTCTGACCCGTACCGTGCTGCTGCTGGTATTCGGCGTCGCCTTCTACTGGCTCTGGTCCGATCTGGTGGCGGTCTTCTCCTACCTAGACAGCATGGTGCTGTGGCACAAGAGCGTGGGCTCTGGCACCAGTGCCGTGCTCTATCCCGTCAGCCTGAGCGATGTGCTGACTGCCATCTTCATGCTGGGCGCAGCCTGGTCACTGGCCCGCAACCTGCCCGGTCTGCTGGAGGTACTGGTGCTTTCCAAGCTGCGCCTCGCCCAGGGGACGGCCTACGCCATCACCACCATGCTCAACTATGTGCTGATCGGTGTGGGTACCCTGACCGCCCTCTCCCTGATGGGCATGCAGTGGGACAAGCTGCAGTGGCTCGCCGCCGGTCTGACGGTCGGGATCGGCTTTGGTCTGCAGGAGGTGGTCGGCAACTTCGTCTCCGGCATCATCATACTGTTCGAGCGTCCGGTCCGGATCGGTGACACTGTCACCATTGGTACCTACTCGGGCACCGTCTCCCGGATCCGCATTCGCGCCACCACCATCACCGACTTCGATCGCAAGGAGGTGATCATCCCGAACAAGGCGCTGATGACGGAGCGGCTGATCAACTGGTCCCTGAGCGATACCGTCACCCGGGTGATCGTGCGGGTAGGGGTGGCTTACGGCTCGGATCTGGAGCTGACCCGCACCCTGCTCAAACAGGCAGCCGATGATAACAGCCGCGTGCTGAAAGACCCGGCTCCCATCGTCTACTTCCTCACCTTCGGGGCCAGTACCCTGGATCATGAGCTGCGTTTCTTCGTGAGTGAGCTCGGCGATCGCAACCCGGCCGTGGATGAACTGAACCGCAAGATCGACGCCCTGTTCAAGGCGAACGGCATCGAGATCGCGTTCAACCAGATGGATGTCTACATCAAGAACATGAAGGGCGAAGAGCAGAAAGTGGAGTCCGACTCCGCCCAGCCCCCCGCCCTGCCAGGCCCGCAGCCCGGCTGATGCAACAGGTATCAAACACCAAAGGCCCCGTCACGGGGCCTTTTCATTGCCAGTCCCCCATCAGCCACGCCAACTGGCTTTGCCGTCATGGCAACCCCCTGTACCCGACCCGAACAAAAGAACAGGCAAGATCCCGGGGGATGGGGATAAGATTGGCCTGCCGTTTCCCATAATCAGGAGTGAGAAGCACAATGCAGCAAGTCGTTTATGTCGCCAGCCCCGGCAGCCAGCAGATCCATGTGTTTTCCCTGGCCGACTCGGGGGAGATGCAACTCTTGCAAGTGGTAAGCACTCCGGGTCAGGTACAGCCCCTGGTGATCAGCCCGGACGGAAAATGGCTCCATGCTGCCGTGCGCCCCGATTTTGCGGTGATAAGCTACCGGATCGACGCAGATGGCAAACTCGCAGAACAGGGCTCGGCCCCTCTGGCAGGCAGCGCCTCCCATACCGCTATCGATGCCAGCGGGCGCTTCCTGTTTGCCGCCTCTTATGCCTTCAACCACGTCACCGTCTCCCCCATCGATGCCAGCGGCATTGTGCAGGCACCGCACCAGCAGCTGGCCCCATTGATGACGGCTCACTCTGTTACCTTGCTGACCAACGAACAAGGAGAACAGGAAGCCTTGGTCGCCTGCCTAACCGAAGATACCATCCACCGTTTTATCCTCGGTGCTGATGGCCAACTGCTGCCCCACCCTCTGGGGGACCTGCATACCGCCAAAGGGGCCGGGCCAAGACACTTGGCGCTGCATCCCGTCAATGGCGACATCTACTGCCTGAACGAGCTCGATTGCACCATCAACCGCTATCGGCGTGACGCGGGTGGCCAGATCAGGCAGCAACAGAGCCTGGATATGCTGCCCGAGGGATATCAGGGAGAGCGCTGGGGGGCGGATCTGCATGTCACGCCGGACGGCCGTTTTCTCTACAGCTGCGAGCGGGCCAGCAGCCTGCTGACCCTGTTTGGCATAGCTGAGCAAGATGGCAGCCTGACCACCCTCGCCCACTTCCCGACCGAGACCATGCCCCGCGGTTTTGCCATCGATCACAGCGGTCGCTATCTGGTGGCGGCCGGGCAGGCCTCTCACCAGGTAGCCATCCACCGTATCGATCCCGAACTCGGCCAGCTCACGCAGCTCGCGCGCCACCCCGTCGGGGAAGGGGCCATGTGGGTGAGGATACTGGCCTTGCCAATACAGTGAGATGCGAACAGTAAAAAGCCATGGCAGTGCCATGGCCTGAAATTGCTGTCTCGCTCTCTACCTCACTATCTATCTCACTATCTATCTCACTCTGGCCGATCTAACCCCTGGTCACTTCCCCCAGGAATTCGGTGAAGCGCTGCCAGGCTTTTGCATCGGCATCGGCGCGGTAATTGTCCGAGCCAAACACACTGAACGCATGGGGGGCACCGCTGTAACTGGTCGCCTCATGCTTGATGCCCGCACTCTCCAGCTCGGCGATGAGCGCCGCAAAATGACCGAGTGACACCGCCTGATCGGCGCTGCCGTGCTGAATGAGCAAATTCGCCCGGGTCTGCTTGTAGTCCTGCCCGGCCGGGGTCTCCAGCCCGCCATGCACACTGACGATCCCCTTGAGAGTCGCACCGCTGCGGGCCAACTCCAACACAGCGGCACCGCCGAAGCAGTAACCGACGGCCACGGCATTATCCACCCGCCCACCTTGCTTCGCAGCCTCGGTCAAGGCCCCTTGCAACAGCTTGCGCATCCTGGGCCTGTCTTGGTACAGAGCACCGGTAAGCCGTTTCTTGTCCTCCATGGCGGTCGGCCTGACTCCTGCACCGAACAGATCGGCGGCAAAGACGTTGTAGCCCAGCGCTACCAGCATCCTGGCTCGCTTGATTTCATACTCTGTCAACCCATCCCAGTCATGTACCAGCACCACCAGCGGTGCCTGCTTGTCAGGGGCTGCCAGGTAGTAACCCTCGAAGGGCTCACCATCGACCTGATAGGGCACAGCCCCGGCCTGAACAGCGCCACCCCATAGCAGCCCAAGTAAAAGCAGCATCCATCTTCTTTTCATCTTTCTCTCCCGGGTCATGAGCAAGCGTTCTGATTGTAGCCGCCGCGCCTGACGCCGCGCCCCCCTTCTGCAAAGCGGATATGCAAAGGGGCCATTCGTGAATGGCCCCTGATGATCGACAAACTCGTTATTTTGCTGATTTCGCCGCCCGATTGGCTGTGCTATGGGCATCTGTGACGCCTCATCATGACCATTGCTTCCACCAAAAACTCATACCCTGAACTGCTTGAGCAAGCTGTCGAGCTGGGCCGACAACTGGCGCAGGTCGCTGCTTGCCTCCGCTACCTGAGCCACCCGGGCGGCACTGTCATTATTGAGTCCGGCAATGCGATTGACACTGTTGCTGACCTCTTGCGCCACCGAATGCTGCTCTTCCGACGCCTGAGCGATATACATGTTCATCTCGCGAATGAGACTGACCTGGGTCTTTATTTTCTCGACAGATACCTGCACATCTGCCGCTTCGACACCTGCCTTCGACGCTTTGTCCTGACTGTGCTGCATGCCGGACACCACATTTTGTGTCGCCTGTTGCAGCCGCTTTATGCTGGCACTGATCTCTTCGGTTGATTGCCGGGTACGCCCGGACAGGGTACGAACCTCATCGGCCACCACGGCGAAACCACGGCCCTGCTCTCCGGCTCTGGCCGCTTCAATGGCAGCATTGAGCGCCAGCAGATTGGTCTGCTCGGCAATGCCGTTGATCACTTCTATGATGTTGCCGATGCTGCTGCTCTCCGTCGAGAGCGAGCGGATCAGGTTGGCGACTCGCTCCACCTCTCCCACCAGTTGATGAATGGCCTCATTGGCATGGCCCGCCAGGTTGTAGCCCTGATCGACATAGAGACTGGCTTCATCGGTCGCACTTGAGGTTTTCTCCGCATTGCCTGCGACCTCCTGTACTGCATGACTCATTTCGGTAATGGCGGTCGCCACCTGATCCAGCTCTGATTGCTGTGCATCACTGCCGCGGCGGGTATAGGTCGCCAGGGAGTCGCACAGCTCCGCCGTCTGCAGTACGCCGGCTGAGAGGGTGTTGATCTCCGCCACAGTGCCTTGCAGCTTGGCGATGAACTGATTGATGTTGCCAGCCAGAGCCCCCATCTCGTCCTGGCGGCGGATCTTGAGGCGCTGCGTCAGATCACCATCCCCCCGGGCCAGGTCAGAAACGGCTGAGTTCATTTGATGCAAGGGCCGCAGCACGTTGCGATGAATAAGCACCATCAGCAACAATATGATGCAGATATCGAGCACCACTATCTGCCAGACAGTGGTGATGAGCAGTTGGCGAAGCTGTATTTGAATGGTGTCATCGCTGGTCAGCACCAGCAGTTTGGCCACAGTGTTCTGCTGGCCATTGTCGTCATACACCAGATCATGACTGCTATAGGCGGCGGTATCCGCTGGCAGCTGGGCGACCCCCTGAATGTCGCTAGCAGGCTCACGGGCAAACCCCGCCACCAGTTTATCTTTGTTCACGACCAGCAGGGCACTGAGCGCATCGGCGGCCAGCTCCGATTTCAGCGATGCCTCGATAAACGCTGACTCGTAATTCCAGAGCGGGCCGGGCAAAGACAACTGCAGCCGGCTGATGGCCTGCTCGACCAGCGCGGCCTGTCTGTTATAGCTATCCGCTCTGGCGGCGCTGTAGTTGTAGCCGCCAAACAGCACCAGCAGCAGACTCACCGACAGGGAGGTCAGCACGGCAATCCTGAACTTCAGACTATTCCAATCCATGGTTCCCTCCCGACATCGATACTTGGCCGCTTCCTGGTGTTACTGGTACTTGGCATTGATCTTTTCGATGGTGCCGTCAGCCTTCATGGCGGCAAGGATCTCGTTGAGCTTGTTGATGAGATCATCCGGTGTCTCTTTGTTGAAGGCCAAACTCATCTGGGTTTCCTTGAACACAAATACCGGCTTGGGATTGGTGGTCTTCTCCTGATTGGCCAGATATGGGGCCAGATATTCGCCGGTCGCCCACAAATCGATGCGGCCAGCCTCCAGCTTTTTCACGTTGGCCGTGTCATTGGCGGCCAGTTGCAGTTTGTCGAACCCCTGCGCCTTGAGGAACTCTGCCGCAGCATCACCGTTATAACCACCGACTGAATACTGCTTGGCATCCTCCAGCGACGCTATCGTGATATTGGAGTCGGGATTGGCAAAAAAGACCCAGTTATTGTTGACCAGAGGGCCAACCCATTTGAACAGAGCCTCCCGCTCGGGAGTCCGCGTCGTGGAGTAGAGGGCGTTATTGGGGGTGCTGAGCGTGTCTTCATAGGCACGCTTCCATGGCATCATGCTCAGCTTGTATTCGACGCCGGCCCGCTTGAGCAACTCTTCCACTACCTCGGTAGAGAGCCCGACGATCTTGCCCCCCTCCCCCTGCATGTTGAAGGGCGGATAATCCTCGGTCATCACATTCAGCGGTGCGGCCTGCACTGCGCTCATGGCCAGTACCGAAGAGACGGAGAACAGGGCACTTTTCCACAACAGTTGATATGTCATTGCAACCTCACTTTGCTCATAACTCATCCCTAAATACCCGCCATTGTCGATGACTGGGTTGTCATGACCCTGGCTGGGTCGCGCCGGCTTTCACGGTTCACCGCCTTCATGACACATGTGGCAGCAAGCAGATGGGGGGTGGATCAGCTGTAGTAACGAGATAGTGGCTGACTTGGCTGACCAAAGGGTCAGGATCTGGTGATCAGGACGAGAAGTGGCTGCGCCATGATGGCCAGGGCTTGATGGGAAAATTGCCCGGTGCAATACCATGACAAGTCGTACAACCAGAGAGGCAAGGGACAAAAAAATGATTGAAAACACCCACATCCATTTTTTCATATTGCGCAGCATAACCTCAGAGCCAAACCTGTCCTTTAGCTAAGGTCACGAAAGCAGATACGTCAACACATACGCCAAATAGAGCATTTAGTGCTGAAATGGTGCCAAATAACACCACAATAACCATACCTCATTCATTGCCAGACCAAAAACAGGAAGCCACCCTGAGGTGGCTTCCTGTTTTTCACAGTGAGCGGTAGCTCCCTTGCTTAATCCTTGGCGGCGTCCATCACGCCCTCTTCGGAATTGGCAGGCAGGATCAGGTTGAGCAGGATGGCGGCAACCGAGGCCAGACCGACGCCAGCCAGGGCGAAGTCACCGATCTTCATCTCCAGCGCGCCGACGCCCACAGTCAGGGTCACGGCCACGATGGCGATATTGCGCGACAGTCCCAGATCCACCTTGGATTCCACCAGGGTTTTGAGACCGATGGCAGCGATGGACCCGAACAGCAGCAGCATGATACCGCCCATCACCGGCATGGGGATGGAGGTGAGCAGAGCGTTGAACTTGCCGAAGAAGGCCAGAATGATGGCAAACACGGCGGCCCAGGTCATGGTAACCGGGTTGAAGTTGCGGGTGATCATCACGGCGCCGGTCACTTCGGCATAGGTGGTCACGGGTGGACCACCGATGAAACCAGCGAAGCAGACACCTATGCCGTCACCGGCCAGGGTGCGATGCAGGCCCGGGTTCTTGGTGTAGTCCTGCCCGGTCACACCGCCGATGGCGAGTACGCCACCTATGTGCTCGATACAGGGGGCTATGGCCACCGGCAGCATGAACAGCGCCGCAGCCCAGTTGATCTCCGGTGTTTCAAAATGGGGCAGTGCCAGCCAGGGGGCATTGATCATGCCATCAAAACTCACGTGGCCCATCAGCACGGCAGAGACGTAACCGGCAATCACACCGCACAGTATGGGAATGAGCTTGATCCAGCCCTTGCAGAACACGGCTGCAATCAGGGTCACCGCCAGCGAGATACCCGCCAGGGTCAAAGCCGTGGTGGGCGGAACTACCTGCTCGGCACCGGCACGTCCCATCGCCATGTTGCAAGCGACCTGGGCCACCGAGAGGCCGATCACCATGATCACGGGGCCAATCACCACAGGGGGCAGCAGCTTGTGCACAAAGCCCATGCCACGCACGCGAATGAGTGCCGCCAGGATGAAATACATGAAACCGGCGGCAAACAGGCCAAACATGGTGGACGGCAGTCCCCAGGTCTGGGTGGCGTAAATGATGGGGGCAATGAAGGCAAAGCTGGAACCGAGGAAAATCGGAACCTGGCGGCGAGTGCAGAGCTGGAACAGCAGGGTTCCCACACCGGCGCCAAGCAGGGCCATGGAGGGGTTCAGTCCGGTGAGCAGGGGCACCAGAACCATGGCACCGAAGGCGACAAACAGGATTTGCAGCCCGGCGACACTTTGCTTGACTAAGGAAAACATGGATGTCCTTAATTTTTTGATAACTGACAGGGATATTTGACACTTTTCAGTTATCACAAGACTTTTTCAAGGCACGAAACGAGCCATAAGGCGTCACTTGTTACCTTTTACTGCTTGGGGAGGGCATGAAACTGGCTTTTTAGGCGGGATTCGTTGCTACAAGCATCGAGTATGCGATTTTACGCACTTTTGTGGCAGACGCCAATCGTTTTTCTGGCGGAGTTTATTGACAAGCTCTTCAGCTGGGTCATGTATTGAGCACCAACAGGGATCTTCTGTCGCTACTGACCCCGGGATGACAAGAGCATCAATCTGACGGAGCAGTCACATGGCGGGCTCAAACGAAAAAAAGGGAGATGACCCAAGCCATCTCCCTCTCATGCTGCTCTCTTGGACGGTTATACCCGGCGATAAGGCAGGTAGAGCGGCTCCCACATGTGGCTCAGTATGTGCTGCTGCAGATCCTGCCCAATCAGCGGATGGGACGGGTCCTTGCGCACTATGTCTTTGAGCACGGCGGTCGCCACGTGGACCGAGATATTGCGCAACTCGCGAATGCGCGGATAGACGGAGCCCTGGGCCAGATCCTCCTCGTTCACGCACTCGGCCAGCGCGAAAGCCGCCGTGGTGAAGATATCCGGGCTGATTTCGCTCAGCTGGCTGACGATGGCCGCCAGCCCCACGCCCGGGAAGATGAAGACGTTGTTGCCCTGTCCGATGCGGTAACTCTTGCCCTCGTAGTGCACATCATTGAACGGGCTGCCGGTGGCAACGATCGCCTTGCCCTGACTCCAGCGGTAGATGTCTTCCGGCAGCGCCTCACAGTTGGCGGTCGGGTTGGAAAGCGGGAACACCATGGGGTGAGCACAATGTTTTTGCATCAGCTGGATGTGCTCCTCCTTGAAGGCGCCACCGGCGCCGCTGGTTCCCAGCAGCACAGTGATGGGCACATGACGCAACACGTCCGTCAGATTGGCCTTGCCGGGAGCTTCGGTATCCCAGCCCGCCAGCAACAAACCCGGCTTGGCGTAACGACGCTTGTACTCGTCGAGCCCTTCGCGGTTGTCGCACACCAGCCCCTGGGTATCCAGGATATAGATGCGATCGCGGGCCGCCTGGGGATCCAGCCCTTCACGGATCATGCCTGCGCAGATCTGATCTGCCACCCCTACCCCACCGGCGCCCGCGCCGTAAACCAGGTAGTTCTGCTGACCCAGGGTTTCCCCTTTCACCTTGACCGCCCCTATGATGCCGGCCAGCACAACGGCCCCCGTGCCCTGAATGTCATCGTTGAAGGAGGGCAGCGCCTGCTGGTAACGGGAGAGATTGTTGAAGGCGTTGGACTTGCTGAAGTCTTCCCACTGCAAGACGGCGTTCGGGAAGTGGCGCTTGACCCCGGCCACGAACTTTTCGATGAAGTCGTCGTACTCCTTGCCACGAATACGCTTGTGCGGCTGACCCAGATACATGGGGTCATCCAGCAGGGCCTGATTGTCTGTGCCCACATCCAGCGCTATGGGCAGGCAGCAGGCGGGATGAATACCGGCCGCCAGGGTATAGAGGGAGAGTTTGCCGATGGGAATGCCCATGCCGCCCACCCCCTGATCACCGATCCCCAGGATCCCCTGGCTGTCGGTCACCACGATAATGCGCACCGACTTGGCGTCCAGATGACGCGCCAGAGAACCCATGTCCTCGACGTTTTTCGGGGTGATATAGAGGCCGCGCGCCTTCTGGTAACGGTGGCTGAACTCCTGACACGCCTTGCCGACGGTCGGGGTATAGATGATGGGGGTCATCTCCTCAACGTGACGGGACAAGAGGGCATAGAAGAGGGTTTCGTTGCGATCCTGCAAGGCACGCAGGTTCTGGTACTTCTCGATGTCGCTGCAGGCGCTCAGAAATCCCTGATACACCCGCTCCAGCTGGGCTTCAAAGGTTTGCACCTGAGGAGGCAGCAGGCCGTCGAGCTCGAAATCGGCGCGCTCCTGTTCGGTGAAGGCGGTGCCCTTGTTGAGGTTGCGATCGTTGAGCAGGTCAGTGCCTGTCAGTGCAACGGGGCGAAAATCCTGTCCCTGTGCATCTTTCCACAGCAGATATTGTCCGGTAGCCATAGTCATTCTCTTTGATTTACGTGAAGTTGCCGTTCGGCAGGAGAGCAAGACTCATAATGAAATCAATCATATGCCGTTTAATCTTTCGGTTTTGTGAGCTTGGGCATACCCTGCGGCCAAAATACCAAGCCAAAGTGACACTCAGCCAGTGTTGCGACAAATGGACAAAAGTCATGCTAGGATTGCGGCCATTCTGACCATCCTTCACTGTCCACCAGCCAAGAGTGGTTTCTATATTGTTGATAGCCAAGCTTATTTCTCTGCGTCTTATGCTGCCGGTCTTGCTGTTGCTGGCCATGTCGAGTCCCCCTGTCCTGGCCACGCCGCCCAGGGTGCTCAACATCATAGTCGGTGAATGGCCCCCTTTCGTCTCGGAGCAGTCGAAACACTACGGCCCCGTGGCTCACCTCATCAGCGATCTGTTTCAGGAAGCGGGCTATAGCGTCAAATATCACTTTGCCCCCTGGGGCCGGGTCTATTCCCTGGCGGCAGGCAGCCAGCTCTATGACGCCACCGCTGTCTGGATGCACAAGCCGGAACGAGAGAAGGACTTTCTGTTCAGCGAGCCGGTATTGCAGGAGCAGTTCGTCTTCTTCTCGCTCACGTCACGGCAGTTGAACGCCGAGCGACTGGACCAGATTGCAGGCCTGCGTCTGGGGGGCGACATTGCCTACAGCTACGGGCCCGAGCTTGATGCCATGGTGGCAGAGGGCAAGGTAAGCCAGCAGCGGGTCACCGACATCAAGCTCAATTTCGGCAAATTGCTGCGCGGCCGTATCGACCTCTATCCTCAGGAGCTGCGCATCGGTCTGACCGCACTGCGCAAAGAATTTGATCCGGCCACCGCAGCGACCATCACCCACAGCCAGACACCCTTTTTGCAAAACAACAGCTTCGTGATGTTTCCGCGCAAGATGCCGGACTCGGCCAGATTGCAGGCCCAGTTCAACCAGAAGTTGCAGCAAGCCATCGCCAGCGGACGCTATCAGGACTATTTCGATCGGCTGGAACGGAGTGAATACTGAGATCGGGGCCAGCCCCGATCTCAGTGCTGCGGCTCAACGACCATCCGGCTTGTCGAGCTGCTCCTTGACCTCTTCAAACCAGAGCCTGTGGTGCTGCCTGGCCCAGCTCTCGTCCACATAGCCGCTCTTCATACCCTCCAGCGCCCCTTCTGTTCCCACAGTCCCTATGTAGATGTGACCGAATGAGGCGGCAATCAGCCCGATGGCACCGATCCCGTGCAACAGGTTGCTCACCGCCATCACCTCCCGGGTCTGGCCAAACAGGGGGAAGTCGAGCACCAGTCCTGTGATGCAGACCAGCAGGCCCGCACTGCACAGCAGCCAGAACCACACCTTCTCCCCGCCGTTGCAAAACGCCGCATCCGGATGCTTGCCATTGGGCAAGATGCCCCCACCCTGGCGGAACCACTCCCAATCCACCCGGGTCGGCAGATTGTGGCGCAACCATTTGAGGATCATCACCAGCAGCCCCAGCACGAACAGAGGCCCCAGGTAGTTGTGCGTCAGCTTGGCGCCCTGAATAGCTGCCCCCCACACCCCATCCCCGAAGGGGCGGATCACAAACTTGCCGTAGAGCAGGATCAGGCCACTAAGCGCAAGCAGCAGAAAAAGCGCCGCCGTATACCAGTGCAAGGCACGTTCAAACGGGGTCCAACGCAGCACCTTGCGACCGGTGCGAGGGTGAGCCAGCTTGAGCTGGCCTGCCCACAGGTAGAACAGCAGCAAGGCAAGGATGGAACCACCTATGGCCAGAGCACCGAACGGGGAGACCCAGGTATTACGAAGGGTACGCCACTGTTCACCGGTCACATTGATCAGCACACCGTGTTCGGCACCCCTGGAGGTGGTGATGCCCACCTCTCCATCCTTCACCGCCCGCCAGTAGTCGGCGCCGGCAAAGCCGACCGTCTCTTTTTCGGCATCGGCAAAACCGGGCGCACTGAACAGCAGCAAGGCCGTCAGCAGCGCCGTCAGCCAGTGTCTCATTGGCCGCCCTCCTGCTTGCCAAGCTTGAGCCCCTTGCCTCTGCCATCGCGCGGCTGGCTGGCGTCATGGAACAGATCTTGCTCATCCCCGCCCCAGGCGGCGTGAGGCGCACCGCGATAGGCGACCCGCTCGCGGAAAATGTCGGAGATCACCTGCGCATCACCGGCCAGCAGAGCCTTGGTAGAGCAGAGCTCGGCACACATGGGCAGCTTGCCCTCGGCGATGCGGTTGGCACCGTACTTCTGGCGCTCCGCCTCGCTGTGATCTTCTTCCGGGCCACCGGCACAGAAGGTGCACTTGTCCATCTTGCCCCGCTCCCCAAAGGCGCTGCTCTTGGGAAACTGGGGGGCACCGAACGGACAGGCAAACAGGCAGTAACCACAACCGATGCAGAGATCCTTGTTGTGCAGCACTATGCCGTCGTCGGTGTGATAGAAGCAGTCGGCCGGGCAGACCGCCATGCAGGGGGCGTCGGTGCAGTGCATGCAGGCGACCGAGATGGAGGTCTCCCCTGGCAGACCGTCGTTGAGGGTCACCACCCGGCGGCGCTGTATGCCCCACTCCAGGGCATCGTCGTTCTCGTTCTTGCACGCAGTCACACAGCCGTTGCACTCGATGCAGCGCTTGGTGTCACACATGAATTTCATTCTGGCCATGGGATCAGGCTCCTACTTTGCGAAAGCGGCACAGGGTGACCTTGGTCTCCTGCATCTGGGTGACAGGGTCATAACCATAGGTGGTGACTATGTTGACCGACTCCCCCAGCACATAAGGGTCAGACCCTTCCGGATATTTGGATCTCAGATCCTTGCCCTCGAAGTGGCCGCCGAAGTGGAACGGCATAAAGGCGAGCCCCGGCTTGACCCTTGGGGTCACCAACGCCTTGACCAGCACCCGGCCCCCTTCTGGCCCCTCCACCCACACATCCTGACCGTCACGCACGCCAACGTCGTTGGCATCCGCCGGGTTCATCTCGACGAACATCTCCTGCTGCAACTCGGCGAGCCAGGGGTTGGAGCGGGTCTCGTCACCGCCGCCCTCGTATTCGACCAGACGGCCGGAGGTGAGGATGATGGGGAACTCCTTGCTGACGTCCTTCTCCTGCACAGAGGCGTACTGGGTCGGCAGGCGCCACAGGCTCTTGGCATCGGGCCAGGTGGCGTAGTCGGCCAGCAGATCCCGGCGCGGGGTGTAAAGCGGCTCGCGGTGCTTGGGCACCTGATCCGGGAAGGTCCACACCACGCAGCGCGCCTTGGCGTTGCCGTAGGGGACGAAGCCGTGCTGGATGGCAACCCGCTGGATGCCGCCGGAAAGATCGGTCTTCCAGTTCTTGCCTTCGGCTTCTTTCTTCTCGGCCTCGGTCAGCTCATCCCACCAGCCGAGCTGTTTCAGCAGGTCGGCAGTGATCTCGGGATAGCCGTCTTCCACCTCGCTCCCCTTGGGCCAGGAGTCTTCGGCGAGCAGCGAGACCCCCTGATACTCGATGCCGAAACGGGCGCGGAAACCGCCGCCCCCTTCGGAGACCGGAATGCTGGTGTCGTAGAGGATATGGCTGCCGGGGTGCTTCATCTCCGGAGTGCCCCAGCAGGGCCAGGGCAGACCGTACACTTCGCCGCTGACCGGGCCACCCTCAGCCTTGAGGTTGGTCTTGTGGAAGGTGTGCCAGTTCTGCTGGTGCGCCTTGAGCCGCTCCGGGCTCTGGCCGGTGTAGCCCACGCTCCACATGCCGCGGTTGTACTCGCGGGTGATGTCTTCCAGCAGCGGCTCGTTGTTCTCCACCTTGATGTGCTTGAACAGCTCATCGGCAAAGCCGAATTTCTTGCTCAACAGATACATGATCTCGTGGTCGACCTTGGATTCGAACAGGGGTTCTATCACCTTGTCGCGCCACTGCATGGAGCGGTTGGTGGCAGTGACGGAGCCATAGGTTTCGAACTGGGTGGTGGCCGGCAGCAGGTAGACGCCGTCAGTGCGATCGTTCATGACGGCGGCGACTGTGGGGTACGGGTCGACAATCACCATCATGTCGAGCTTTTGCATCGCCTTCTTCATCTCGGGGCCACGGGTCTGGGAGTTGACCGCATGGCCCCAGTAGAACATGGCGCGGATGTTGGAACCCTGCTCGATAAGATCGGCGTTCTCCAGCACACCATCCACCCAGCGGGAGACAGGAATGCCGTTGTTCTGCATCGGCAGCTTGCCGTTGTAGGCCTTGTTGTCAAAACGCGCCTTGATCCACTCGTAATCGAGGTCCCACACCCGGGCCCAGTGCTTCCAGGAGCCCTCTTCCAGCCCGTAGTAACCGGGCAATGAGTCGGAGGTGACGCCAAAGTCGGTGGCGCCCTGCACGTTGTCGTGACCACGGAAGATGTTGGTGCCCGCCCCGCTCTTGCCCACATTGCCAAGGGCCAGTTCGAGGATGCAGTAAGCACGGGTATTGTTGTTGCCCGTGGTGTGCTGGGTGCCGCCCATGCACCAGACCACGCAACCAGGGCGGTTGTCGGAGAGCAACTTGGCGGCGCCATACACCTCTTTTTCACTCAGGCCGGTCACCCGCTCCACTTCCGCAGGCGTCCAGCGCGCCACCTCTTTTTGCACCTCGTCCATGCCATAGACACGGGTGCGGATGAACTCCTTGTCTTCCCAGCCGTTCTTGAAGATGTGCCAGAGCATGCCCCAGATAAAGGCGACGTCGGTGCCCGGACGCAGAGAGAGGTACATGTCCGCCTTGGCGGCGGTGCGAGTGCGACGCGGGTCAACCACCAGGATCTTGCAGCCGTTGCGCTCTTTTGCCAGCAGTATGTGCTGCATGGCGACCGGGTGGGCCTCCGCCGGGTTGGAGCCGATAAACATGATCGACTTGCTGTTGTGCATGTCGTTCAGGCTGTTGGTCATGGCGCCGTAGCCCCAGGTATTGGCTACGCCAGCCACCGTGGTGGAGTGGCAGATCCGCGCCTGGTGATCCACGTTGTTGGTGCCCCACAGGGACGCCATCTTGCGAAACAGGTAGGCCTGCTCGTTGGAGTGCTTGGCGGAGCCGAGCCAGTAGACGCTGTCGGGGCCGGACTCCTTGCGAAGGCGCAGCACTTCGTTGCCCACCTCTTCGATGGCCTGCTCCCAGCTCAGGCGCTGCCACTTGCCGCCCACCAGCTTCATCGGGTACTTGAGGCGACGCTCGCCGTGGCCGTGCTCGCGCAGGGCCGCCCCCTTGGCGCAGTGGCCGCCGAGGTTGAAGGGGTGATCAAAGGCCGGCTCCTGACCAGTCCAGACACCGTTTTGCACCTCGGCGTAAACGCCGCAACCCACAGAACAGTGGGAGCAGATGGTGCGCTTCACTTCGACCGGCACCTCGGCGGCCACGGTTTTGGCCTCGGCCCGCTGCATCATGGCTGGCGCCAGCCAACCGGCCGCCACGGCGCCACCGGCCACCAGACCTGAGTTGACCATAAAGGCGCGGCGGGTCAGCCCCTGGCCGCGAGCGGCTGCATTATTTTGCAAGCTGCCCTGCTCGCCCGCTTGGGGCTGCTCGGCACGTTTTGTCAGTTTCATGAATTCTCCTTCACTGATCCGGCTCAGTCGGTGCCGCGCAGGGTGCGATAAAAGTCGTGAACATGGGGGGTCTCCCGATAGCCCTTGGCAGCTTGTGTGTCCTGGGTCAGCACCTCTTTGCCCACCACTCGGCCGGTGGCACCGGCCAGCACGCCTATGGTGGCGACCACGCCCACCCCTTTGATCAGATTGCGTCGGGACGGGTCTTTCAGCTTTTCATCGCTCATCTTTCTGTGACCTCTGTTTTTGTTATGGCCAGCAGCACAGTGCCAGCGTCGCTATCAGTGAGTGGGAGCCGCGTCATGGCTGCGTTACCACAGGACTACCAAATGGCAGGCGCAATTCGTTTTCCAGCTTGAAGAAATCTTCGGCAAGCGCCCCGACCGCCCGGTAGAAGCTGCCACCCTTCGCCTGTTGCTGATCGCGGCAGCAGGCGAGTACCCAAGGAGCAAGGTGACGTTCATAGAAGCGGTTGCGATCCGGGTGCTGCTCGGCAATCAATACCGCCATCACCTCGCACAGGGCGGCCAGATGATCTTCTGGCTCGCACACTCTGCTCTGGCGCTCGAAACCCAGCGACTGCAGATCGGCGCGCAGCACTGCCAGCGGCAGCTCCATCAAGGAGCCGGTGAGATACCAGGAGGCAAACGGCACTATTTCGCCGCGCCCCAGGCCAATAAAGAGATCCTGATACTCCTCGGCAAGCTCATTCTCGCGGTGGCTGCTGGCCGCCAGCTGTACCAGCCCCAGCCCTCTGGCAAAGGGGCCCGGCATGGCCTGCAACCCTTGCAGCCAGACGAGCTGTTCGCCACAAGGGGCGGCGCGCCAGAGACTCGCCAGCAGGGCATACATATCGGCGCTGCTCTGTTCCAGTTCGGTCATGGTCAGTTCGCCTGCGTTGTCATTGAGTTGTTGATTCATCACAGGCCCCTCACACCTTGAGCTGGGAGACGGGATCCGCCGCCAGCGCTGCAAACACATCCTTGACCCGGCACTCCTCGCACATCAGCAGCCGCTGGGCGGCCTTGTTCTGAAAATGGGAGTGACCGGCCAGTTTTTGCTGGATGCGGCGGATCATCGAGGCGGGGGCGAACGGCTTGCCGCAACGAATGCAGCAGGCGGCCTCTTCGGCTTTCAGGCTCTGCACGGCGCGGCGCGCCTCGGGCACAGGCTGCAGACGTGGCGCAAGGACGATGGCCTGCTCGGGGCACGCCTTCTCGCACATGCCGCACTGGATGCAGTCCTGCTCGATAAAGTTGAGGCCAGGCGTGTGCCCCACAGAGTGGAGGGTACGGGTCGGACAGACCGCCACGCAGCCCATGCAGAGGGTGCAGTCAGCTTCTTTCAGCTCCACGCTGCCGTAAGGGGCGCCGTGGGGCACAGCCAACATCTCGCGGCTGCCCTGATTGGCCTGCCAGAGGGCATCGAAGGCGACAAACAGATTCTCCCGCTTATCCCCTTTCAGCGGCTTCTCCAGCAGGGCAACGGCTGGCTCACAGGAGATCGGCTTATCTTGTTCAGCATCCGGGTTAAACAGGGCGATGCGATCGGCAGAGAGACCGGCACCCGCCAAGAGCACGGCGGCGCTCGCCAGTTCCCGCTCAACCAGCGCACGCACGCTTTCGGGGGCATCGTCACCGAGTGCAATGCGCACCGCGCTGGCGCCGTATGCGAGTGCGGCGAACCAGCTCTCGATGCCTAAACTCGCGCTCTCCTCCACCCAGACCGGCAGCCAGTTGGCGGGCAGGCGGGTGAGTTCCGTTTCCACCCATTCGCGCTCGTTTTCACCTGCGATCAGCAGCTGGGGCGCTTCGCCCCCCGCCTCCCGGTAGTGCTTCAGCAATCGGAACAGATAGTCGCCGCTGGTGTTGGCATCTGGCTGATGATAGGCAATCGCCCCGGTCGGACAGGCAGAGGCACAGCTGCCAAAGCCCTGACAGAGATGAGGATCGATCTGGATGCGACCATTGATGGGCTTGAGGGCATCGGTCGGGCAGACATCAAGACAGCGGCTGCAACCGGGTACGCCGCGGGCGGTAAAGGCGCAGGCCTCGGGGTCGAGGCGAAAATAGCGCGGTTTGTCGAAGATACCGGTGAGAGCGCAAAGTTCTGCGAGTTGCCCGGCGAGTTGTTCGGTCAAGCAAGCGTCATCGGCAAGATGCAGATAACCGACCGGCGGACGCTCCAGCGCAAACAGCGGGGCGCGGCCCAGATCGGCCACCAGATCAAAGCGCGGTTCGCGTAGCTGTTCACTGACAGCAGCCGCTTGTTGTGGAAAGCAGATCGCCGCCAGGTTAACCCGCTCCCCCTGTCCATTGAGGCCGGTGAGCTGGAACTGCCCCAGATACCCTGTCAGGCTCGGTTCGCGCAGGGTCAGGGCCGCGAGGGATGCGGTTGCATCGAAAATGGCTTCGAGATCCGCCGCCTCGGCATCGTGCACCGCTTCGGTCACCAGCAGGGTGGGCGTCATCCCGACGGGCAGCAGACTGGCGGCGCGGCGAATGCGATCTTCCGGGCCGACCAGCAGCAGGCGCCCCTGACTCTGGTAAGAGACAGTGGCCGGGATCAGGTTGTCGGTCTTGACCGTATGCTGCAGCGCATAGGCGCGAGCGCGCGCGTTATGCTCGGCCGCCCGATCGGTCTGATTTGGGGTCAGATTTGGCAATGTTTGTTCAGTGCTCACATACGCTCCTGTGCGCGCCACCTCATGGGATGGGCGCTTGTTGGTAAGCCGAGAGAGCAAGAGGCGAGCCAACTCCCCCGGAAAAAAAGTAACTGACAGGGAGTCAGGATCCTGAGGGTTCCATTCCCCCATCCTTGGTTGGGACATTTTGTCCATCACGGGAAACCAAAATGTCCCGATCGTCGGTGGGGGTTTGAGAATGGTTATCAGCCAGCCCGTTCGGCTCGTCTGCGGCAGCAATGCTCATAACCGCGGCCGGTTCAGCAGCTCCGGTGGCTGGATTGGCCGTCTCGCTCTCAAGGGCGGTCACCTGATCCACCAGCCAGTTGCGCAGCCCGGCAGTCAGGGCCGCGGGCAGCAATTCGGGCTGGCTGAAATCCTGGGTGTAGTCGTCGAGCCCATCCGGTTTGTGGCTGCGAAACATGGCCCGCAGCGCCTCCCTGTCGGGAAGCTTGGCCTTGCCCGGCGGGGCTGTTGTTAGCTGCGGTTCGCCACTCTCGGCCCCCTCAACGGCAAGGGGTTCACTGCTCCCCTTGTCAGTGCTGACTACGGGGCTATCCGGCGCAGTATCTGGAATTTCACCTTCGCCACGGCCTTCAGTTGGCGCGGCAACAGCCTCGGGAATGGCCTCTTCCCGTAGCTGCAATACCTGATGCTTGCGCGCCTCACTCTTGCGAGACGACCAGCGCTTGAGGAACTCACTCATGGGCACTGTTTCCGGCATCGCTACCACGCTCGCGGCCATCGGGGCCGGTGGCTTTGACGGCGCCGCAGTTGGCGGGCTCTGCGGTGTCTCTTGATGTCGCTACAGTCGTATCGAGACCCAGCTGATCCTGCGCCCGCCCCTTGCCCTTCTTGCCCTTGCGGCGGGCCTCCAGCAGCTCGCCGTGACGGCCGATAAAGGCCTCGACCCAGGCTTGCAGTGCCTCGGGCAGCGGGCAGGAGAGCACCTGCCGCTCGCCATCCATATAGGCGGCGGCCACGGTCTGGCTCAGGGTCAGGCCATCGGCCACAAAGCCATTATCCACGCGGCTTCCGGTGACAGTGCCGGTAACAAAAAGGCGGGGCGAGCCGGAGCTCAAATTGAAGCGATAATCCCCCCGCTCATCGCGAAACAGGGTAAGGGGCAGCGCACCGACAGCCTCGGGTTCGGCAGGATGGAGCGCCGCTATCTCGAAACGGCGGCTCTGCCAGCGGCCAACCTGGCTGTCGATGGCCTTTAACTCCAGTTGCAGCCAGCGCTGCGGGGAGAGGGGTTTGGTTGTCTCTTGCACTGTCACGGCTCCCATCAGAAGATCTCTGCCGGGCCGCCCTCCCCCGTGATTTCCCCCCGTCGGGGTGGATCACGGCGAGTAAATCGGGGCGGCCACGGCCATCAATGGGATAAGACATAGCAAGAGTGGGGCCAAGGCCGGTATGGTGGCCACTTGGGGCTTTAATGCTAGTTGGGACGTTGTGAGCGATGTAGATTGGCGCTGAGCGCAGCGAAGCCCAACATGCGGAGTAAGGCTAATCTGTAAGTGCCGAGTAGAGGGAATGGCAATAATCGAATAACACCGGATTATTCGATTATTACTTTTGAAATATTCCGCGGTAAACGTTGGGCTTCTCTTCGTTCAGCACCAACCTACGATTTAGCCCAACATACGAGATAATTTTAGTGTAATATATTGATTCATAAAGAGTGTTTTTAGTCTGGGGGAATCATCAGTGCTAACAGAAAAACAATTATTTGAGCTTATTAAAGCATTACAGTCATCCAATTTCTCGACAATAGAAATTATTGTCTTAGGGAAGGTGCGAATAAGCGGGGAAATTCTTCTCGGCTGACTCAGTCATTTCATTTCTTCATGTTTGAGCCGAT
>NZ_JAPDBE010000059.1:0-21936 GCF_027705025.1 Aeromonas sp. D3
ACAAGGCCGCCCTCTTTATCAGCCATGATCAGCCCCACGCCCTGCACAGCGTCATCTGTGGGAAACCATGAAAATGCCGCCGGGCAGACACACTGCCCTGCGGCTTTTTACGCGGCAAAGACCCCTAGCAGCAGGTCTGCTCGAAGCGATCCACCGCCGCCGCCACCAGCGCCATGCTGCCCTGCCAGAAGGCAGCTTCGCGGATATCCTGACCCAGGTGTTTTGCTACCAGATCTTCGGCGCTCATGCGGCCGGTATCGCGCAACAGGGCGCGATAAGCCTCGGCCACATTTGTTTCCCCTGCCGCCTGACGGCTCATCAACTGCTGATAGACCCCCAGGCTGAACAGATAGCCAAACAGGTAGGGGTAGTTGTAAAAACCGAGCCCGGCGATGGAAAAATGCGCCTTGGCCGCCCAGAACAGAGGGTGATAACGCACCAGACTCCCCTCATACCAGCAACCCCAGGCTTCATCCGTCATCGTCTTGAGCTGCTGTGCCGACACATAGCCCTGCGCCCGCTCCGCCACCAGCGCCTGCTCGAAGTCGAAGCGGGCCGGAATGTTGACCAGGAAGGTGGCGGCGCCATCGGCTTCCGCCCAGGCGATGGCTTGTTGCTGCTCCGGCGTCTGCGCCTGTTCGAACAGGGCGCTGCGCACCAGAGTCTCGGCGAAGATGGAGGCGGTCTCCGCCAGCGTCATGGGGTAGCTGCGCTGGCTCATCGGCAGATCGCGAATGAGCCAGTTGTGCCAGGCGTGACCCAGCTCGTGGGCGAGCGTGATGACATTGTCCATGGTGCCGGCATAGGTGATAAAGACCCTTGGCTCCACCGGCTCGGCAAACTTGGTGCAGTAGGCACCAGTGCGCCGGTTCGGGGTGGGCGCCGCATCAATCCAGCCCTTCTCGGCCATCATGCGGGCAAACTCCCCCATCTCGGGATCGAAGCGGGCAAAGGCCGCGGCTATGATCTCGATCGCCTCTTCAAACGGGATCTCGCGACTGCTCGCCGCCGGGGGCGGTGCAAACAAGTCCTCCGGCCCCGGATCTGTGATGCCAAGCTGCCGGGCCATCAGCCCCAGCGCCCGTTGTCCCAGCGCCCGGGCGTTATACGTCTCGGCCATGAGCGTATCCAGGGTGGCCCGCTCGATATGGCTCTGGTGGCAGGAGAGATCCAGCGCATCGAGGGCTCGCACCTTGCCGCGCTGGCGCGCCAGTTCAAGTCGCCAGCCGTTGAGGGCATTGAGGATGGCGGCCACCGTCTCCTGCTCACCTTCCCAGCCGGCACTGATGGCATCAAAGGCCTCGCGGCGCAGTGCCCGTACAGGGCTGGAGAGCAGATTGCTTGCCTCGGCCAGCCCCATCTCGCGACCGTCGATAACGAGGCGGATCTTGCCCACCAGATCGTTATAGAGGTTGCCCCAGGCGTGCAGGCCATCGGTACCAAGGCCGATCACCAGCTGCTCCGCCTCCACCGGCAGGCGCTGATCCTGCAGCCGGCGCTCATGACGCAGCCGGTAATCCTCTTCTCCGAGCAAGGGATCCTGCATCAGCCGCTCAAACTCGGGTTCGGGCAGTCCCAGCATCAGATCTTCCACCGGAGCAAGGGTCTTGAACAGATCGGCGTTGAGGGCCCGCGCGCGGGAGGCCAGCTGCTTGGCGAGCGGATCGCAGGCATCCTGACTGCCCTTTGATGCCGCCAGCACGGCGATGTTCCAGCCGATATTGCGGATCCGCTGGGCCCGCAGGCGCACTTCCCGCAAAAAATCGGGCAAGGCGTCGGTATTGCCCAATACCTGCTCAAGACCGTCGATAAAACCGGCAAGCCCGGCGAGGTTGGCACGGGCCAGGCTCATGTCCGCTTCCAGCTCGGGGCAGTCGAGGGCGGGATAGATATGCTGGTTGTGCCACTGCTGCGGGTAGACTCTTTGTTGCATCAAACGCTCGTCATCAATATCAGGGGGCAGAGGCTGCCCTGGGTGAAATGCGCATGGCCGGGCCGCTGCGGGCCCGCCACGAAAGAAACAGGGGCCGCCGGGGCACCCCCGAACGGCCGGTCTGATCAGCCAATGCGATAGACGGGCCAGCCCGTCACACCAGTCGTTCGAGGCGCTCGACCGCCTCCTCCACATAGCGCAGGCTCTCCTGCCAGAAGGCGGGTTCGCGAATGTCGACTCCCAGGTGTTTCTCCACCAGATCCTCGGCGCTCATACGACCCGTGTCGATGAGCAGCGCGCGATAGGCGTGGGCAAACTCGCCCCCGGCCCGTTCCTTCTGGGCGTAAAGCCCCAGGCTGAACAGGTAGCCAAACAGGTAGGGGTAGTTGTAAAACCCGAGATCGGTGATGGAGAAATGGCCCTTGCTGGCCCAGAACAGCTCGTCGTACTGGCTGAGGGTGTCACCATAGCACTGCTGCTGCGCGGATTTCATCATCTGCCGCAGCTGGCTTGCCCCCACATAGCCTTGCTCCCGCGCCGCCACCAGGGTCCGTTCGAAGGTGAAGCGGGCCGGAACGTCGAGCAGCAGGCTGGCGGCGCGCTCCCCGTCCAGCCAGGCGATGGCCCTGCGCTGCTCCATCTTGTCGGTGGCGGCCAACAGGGCATCACGCACCAGGGTTTCGGCAAACAGGGAGGCGGTCTCGGCCAGCGTCTTGGGGTAGTCGCGCTGCTCCAGCGGCAAGTCCCGCAACAGCCAGCTGTGCCAGGCATGGCCGAGCTCGTGGGCCAGGGTGATGAGGTTGTCCATGGTGCCCTCGAAAGTGAGAAACACCCGAGGCTCGGGAGGATAGGCATATTCGGTGCTGTAGGCACCGCTGCGCCGGTTTGCGCTGGGGGCTGCATCAATCCAGCCCTTCTCGGCCATCATGCGGGCAAAGGCCCCCATTTCAGGGTCAAACCCGGCGAAGGCATCGGCCACCAGGGTCAATGCCTGCTCGAAGCTGAGCAGGGCCGAGGGCGCGGCGGGCGCAGGGGCATAGAGATCCCAGGGGGCAAAATCGGTGATCTGCTGGGCGCTGGCCATGGCGCGCAGGGCTCGCCGTCCCAGCGCTTTGTGGGCGTCAGCCTCGGCCATCAGGGTATCCAGGGTGGCGCGCTCGATATGGCTCTGATGGCAGGAGACATCCAGCGCATCGAGCCGACGCGTCTTGCCACGCTGGGCGGCGAGTTCGTTGCGCCAGCCGTTGATGGCGTTGAGGATGGCGGCTACCGTCTCCTGCTCTGCCTGCCAGGCGGCCTGGATGCCGTGCCAGGCGGACAACTTGCTGGCGCCCCCGATCCGGGTGCGCCAGCAAGTTGTCCGCCTGGGCCAGTCCCATGGGCTCTCCGTCCACCACGGGCCTGAGTCGGCCCACCAGACTGTCGTAGAGATCCCCCCAGCCTTGCAGTCCATCCACCGAGAGCCCCTCGATCAGCTGCTCGCTCTCGAGCGACAGCCGTTGATCCTGCAGGCGGCGATCATGACGGATGAGGTAGGCAAGCTCGAATAGCTCGGCATCCTGCAGCAAGGCTCGAACCTGCCCCTCGGGGGCACTTGCCCAGAACAGGGTTACCGGCTTGCTGAGCTGGGCCAGGGTCGCCTGCAACTGCTGGCCACGGGATAGCAGCACCTTGGCCGCTTCGTCGCAACCATTGCGACTGAGCCGGTTGTAGGCATAAGTCTGGCTGTTCCACACCAACCGGTTCACGTCGGTCCAGCAGGCTCTGATGGCCCGCAGCAGGTGGCGCAAGCCATTGACGTCAGTGGTTTGAGGAAGCTCGTTCAGCAATTGACTCAAGGTCGTCAGCGTATGACGGGCCTGATAAAAATCGGCGTCGACCGCCGGGCAGTCGGGGGTGGCATAGATGTGATCATCCAGCCATTCGGGTGGGTTCATAATGGTCCTTGTTTGTTTGCATCCATGTCATGTGACCCTGCCTCTATGAGCTGGTGCCAGTTCGGATAGTACGAAGGGGGCCGGCACTTGCCTAGCCCCCATCCGAGTCAACAAACAGGATAAACAATCATCTGTGCGACGGCCTCTGTCGGCCGGGCCCGAGAGTGGACAAGCCGCCGTTATCTGGCGGGTTTGAGTTTGCTCACCAGTGTCATCGCCAGCACCAGCAGCAGGCCTGCCACCACACCGGCCACGGCGTTGAGCAGGGTTGGCGTGATGGCGGCCAGCACTGTACCCACTGTTGGCAAGGTGGCAAGTGCCCCGGCCGCCCCTTCTATCAGGTGATGGGCGAAGGGCCAACCGTGCACCAGTATGCCGCCCCCCACCATGAACATGGCGATGGTCCCCACCAGCGCCAGCAGATGCATCAAACGGGGCGCCGTCACCAGCAGCCCCTGCCCGACTGCGCGGCGCAAGGCGCTGCCGTCGGACTTTTGCAACAGGTGCAGACCTATGTCGTCGAGTTTGACGATAAGTCCCACCAGGCCATAGACCCCCACCGTCATCAAAAGCGCTATGCCTGCCACCACGGAGATCTGCAAACCCAGGCTGCTGCCTTGCACAGTGCCGAGCGCGATCACGATGATCTCGGCGGAGAGGATAAAGTCGGTGCGAATGGCCCCTTTCACCTTCTGCTGTTCAAAGGCCACCAGATCGTCGGGAACAACCTGGCTGCTCGGCTCACCTTCTGCTGCATCGTGTGGCAACAACTTGTGGGCCAGCTTCTCCGCCCCCTCAAAGCAGAGATAGGCGCCCCCCAGCATCAGCAAGGGGGTAATGAGCCAGGGCACCAGGGCACTGATGGCGATGGCGGCAGGCACCAGGATCAGTTTGTTGCGAAACGATCCCTTGGCCACCGCCCACACCACAGGCAGCTCTCGCTCTGCCCGCACGCCGGAAACCTGCTCGGCATTGAGGGCAAGATCGTCCCCCAGCACGCCGGCCGTCTTCTTGGCAGCAACCTTGGTCATCAGCGCCACGTCATCGAGCACGCTGGCAATATCATCGAGCAGGGCCAACAAACTGGTTCCGGCCATATCAGGCATTCCTCATATCAGTGGAAAACTCCCCTCGGGCACGCAGGCCATCTCGCCGGGCAGGCGCCACAGGCGAATGCCGACCAGAGGGGGTTCCTCATTTCGGGTAAAAGATGGCACAGTGTAACGAGAAGCCGCCATTTCGGCAGCTACCACATCAGGGTCAATTGGCCTTGTTTTCCTCCCAGACCCTCTGATCCAAGGAGTTCCCATGCAACCCTGGCAGCCTCTGCTCGATTTCTGGTTTGGCGATGATGCCGACGATGCCACCCGTGCCGCGCGGCAAGCTTCACTCTGGTGGGGAAAAAGCCGCGAAACCGATGCCCTGCTGGCGAGCCGCTTTGGCGAACTGGCCGAGGCAGCGGCCGCTGGCAGCCTGGCCCACTGGGCCGAGGTACCCGTCGGTCGGTTGGCACTGATCCTGCTGCTGGACCAGCTGCCGCGCAATGTACATCGCGGCACACCTGACGCCTTTGCCCGGGATCCCCATGCTCGCGACCTCTGCCTGAAAGGATTGTCTATTGGAGCAGACAGGGCGCTCTCCCCGCTGGCACGGGTCTTTTTCTACCTGCCGCTGGAGCACGCCGAGTCTCGCGAGCAGCAAGCCAGGAGCGTGACCCTGTTCGAGGCGCTGGCGGCCGAACAGTCCGTAACCCCGGCCCAAGCGACCTTCGAAGGGTTTGCCGACTTTGCCCGCCGCCATCAGGTGATCATCGAACGCTTCGGCCGCTTCCCCCATCGCAATGCCATACTGGGTCGCGCAGACACGCCACAAGAAGCCGATTTTTTGCAGCAACCCGGCTCGGGTTTTTAGTCCATGAAAACCACGTCATAGAGAAATGGCTCACCAAGCCGGGATGCCATGCGCCAAGATCCATTGCTCCCTGCGCCCGATGCACAAAATCCGAAACCAGCCCGGTTGGTTCCGGATTTTTATCTGCATCGAACCAACGCTCGTCTCCTCCACTGATAGCAGGGATGCCCACACTGAACATGCCTGCGCCACGCCTCCGCCAATAAAAAAACCGGCCAAGTGGCCGGTTTTTGATGCGCTGCAGCGTGGGTGACGGGATTTAACCCAGTCGTACACGGGCGTTGCGGAACATCCGCATCCAGGCGCCATCCTCGCCCCAGTTGTCCGGGTGCCAGGAGTTGGCCACGGTGCGGAACACCCGCTCCGGGTGCGGCATCATGATGGTGGCCCGGCCATCCGTGGTGGTCACGGCGGTAATGCCATCCGGCGAACCGTTCGGGTTGGCCGGGTATTGCTCGGTCACCTGACCATGGTTGTCGACAAAACGCAGACCCACCAGACCACTGGCTTGCAACGCGCTCAAGTGAGCGGCGTCGCGCACCTCCACTCGCCCTTCCCCGTGGGAGACGGCAATGGGCATCACTGAGCCTGCCATGCCAGCGAAGAAGGCGGACGGAGAGTCCTGCACCTCCACCAGGCTGAAGCGTGCCTCGAAACGCTCGGAGCGGTTGCGCACAAAGCGCGGCCACAGATCGGCCCCCGGGATCAGGGTGCGCAGGTTGGACATCATCTGGCAGCCGTTGCACACGCCCAAGGAGAGGGTATCGCCACGCTCGAAGAAGCGCTGGAACTGCTCACGGGCGTTGTCGTTGAACAGGATGGACTTGGCCCAGCCCTCGCCCGCCCCCAGTACGTCGCCGTAGGAGAAGCCGCCACAGGCCACCAGGGTCTGGAACTCTTCCAGCTTGATCCGGCCAGAAAGAATGTCGCTCATATGGACGTCGACAGCGGCAAAGCCGGCACGATCGAACGCAGCCGCCATCTCCACATGGGAGTTGACCCCCTGCTCGCGCAGCACCGCCAGACGGGGGGAAACCCCCTTGGCGATATAGGGCGCGGCCACATCCTCGGACGGGTTGTAGGTCAGCTTGGCATGCAGACCTGGGTCGGTGGCATCCTGACGAGCGGCATGTTCCTGATCAGCGCACTCGGGGTTGTCCCGCAGACGCTGCATCTGCCAGCTGGTCTCGCCCCAAAGGGTGCGCAGGGCGGTGCGGCTGGCACGATACACTTCTGTACCCGCGCGCTGCAGTGTGATGAGGTCCCCCTCGCGCACTGTGCCCAGGACATGGGAGCAGGCAGCCAGGCCGTGACCGGCCAGCAGTGTCATCACGGCTTCCTTGTCGTCGCGACGCACCTGAATGACGGCGCCCAGCTCCTCGTTGAACAGCGCAGGCAACAGCTCGCCACCGATGCGGTCAAGCTGGATGTCGAGCCCACAGTGACCGGCGAAGGCCATCTCGGTCAGGGTAACGAACAGGCCGCCGTCGGAGCGGTCGTGGTAGGCGATCAGTTTGCGATCGGCCACCAGTGCCTGAATGGCGTTGAAGAAGCCTTTCAGTTGCACCGGATTGTCGAGATCCGGCGCCTTGTCACCCAGCTGACGGTAGACCTGAGCCAGGGCAGAGGCACCGAGGCGCTGCTTGCCGTTGCCAAGGTCAATCAGGATAAGGTCGGTCTCACCGAGATCAGTACGCAGTTGTGGCGTAACTGTGTTGCGTACATCTTCCACCCGGGCAAAGGCGGTGATGAGCAGGGAGAGCGGCGAGGTGACGCTTTGCTCCTTGCCATCTTGCTGCCAGCGGGTCTTCATGGACATGGAGTCCTTGCCCACCGGAATAGTGATACCAAGGGCCGGGCAGAGCTCTTCACCCACCGCTTTCACCGCCTCATAGAGACCGGCATCTTCCCCCGGATGACCGGCAGCGGCCATCCAGTTGGCGGAGAGCTTGACCCGCTTCAGTGACCCGATATGGGTCGGCGCCAGGTTGGTAAGCGCTTCCGCGACCGCCATGCGGGCGGATGCAGCGTGGGAGAGCAGCGCCACCGGGGTGCGCTCGCCCATGGACATGGCTTCGCCGTGGTAGCTGTCGTAGGTCGCCGCAGTCACGGCGCAATCGGCCACCGGGATCTGCCAGGGACCGACCATCTGATCGCGGTTGACCAGACCGGTCACGCTGCGATCGCCGATGGTGATGAGGAAGGACTTCTCCGCCACTGTGGGCAGACGCAGCACCCGCTCGGCCGCATCGTTCAGCGTGATGCCGTCCAGTTGCAGCGGCTTGCCCTGAGCTGGCAGGGTAGTGACATCGCGGTGCATCTTGGGCGCCTTGCCGAGCAGCACGTCCAGCGGCAAATCGATGGGCTGGTTGTCAAAGTGGCTGTCAGAGAGGGTGAGATGTTTCTCTTCGGTGGCGGTACCGATCACGGCATAAGGCGCACGCTCACGCTCGCACAGTGCCTTGAACAGGGGCAGCTTGTCCTGCGCCACCGCCAGTACGTAACGCTCCTGGGATTCGTTGCACCAGATCTCCAGCGGGCTCATGCCCGGCTCGTCGCTCTGGATGGCGCGCAAATCGAAACGGCCACCGCGCTCACCGTCATTGACCAGCTCCGGCATGGCGTTGGAGAGGCCACCCGCTCCCACGTCGTGGATGAAGACGATGGGGTTGGCATCGCCCAGCTGCCAGCAGCGGTCGATCACCTCCTGACAACGACGTTCCATCTCGGGGTTGTCGCGCTGCACCGAGGCAAAGTCGAGATCTTCGGCTGACTGACCGGATGCCATGGAGGAGGCTGCGCCGCCACCCAGACCGATATTCATGGCCGGACCACCCAGCACTATCAGGGCCGCCCCGACCGGGATCTCCCCTTTCTGAACATGATCGGTGCGGATGTTGCCGATGCCGCCTGCCAGCATGATGGGCTTGTGGTAGCCACGCACCTCGACGCCGTTGTGGCTCGGCACCTCCTCTTCGAAGGTACGGAAGTAACCGAGAATGGCCGGGCGACCGAATTCATTGTTGAAGGCGGCGCCGCCGAGCGGCCCCTCCTGCATGATGTCAAAGGCACTGACGATGCGACTCGGCTTGCCGAAATCCTGCTCCCAGGGCTGTTCGAAACCGGGAATACGCAGGTTGGAGACGGTAAAGCCCACCAGACCCGCCTTGGGCTTTGCGCCACGACCGGTTGCACCCTCGTCGCGGATCTCGCCGCCGGAGCCAGTAGCCGCCCCCGGGAAGGGGGAGATGGCGGTCGGGTGGTTGTGGGTTTCCACCTTCATCAGTATGTCGACCTGCTCCTGATGATACTGGTACTCACCACTGGCAGGGCTCGGGAAGAAACGGCCACCCAGGCTCCCTTCCATCACGGCGGCGTTGTCTTTATAGGCAGACAGGACATGATCCGGCGTCTGCTCGAAGGTATTCTTGATCATCTTGAACAGCGACTTGGGTTGCTGCTCGCCGTCTATGGTCCAGTCGGCGTTAAAAATCTTGTGACGACAGTGCTCCGAGTTCGCCTGGGCAAACATATAGAGCTCGATGTCGTTGGGGTTGCGGCCCAGCTTGGTGAAGTTCTCCACTAGGTAGTCAATTTCGTCATCGGCCAAGGCCAGACCCAGCGCCACGTTGGCCTCTGCCAGCGCCTGGCGACCACCACCCAGTACATCCACCTGGGTGAAGGGACGCGGCGCCTGGTGGGCAAACAGGGCGCTCGCCTCTTCCATGTCGCCGAACACCACTTCCATCATGCGATCGTGCAGCAGGGCTGCGACCTCATTGCGCTGGGCTGCGCTCAATTCACCCTTGGTCTGCACGTAATAGGCAATGCCGCGCTCCAGCCGCTTGACCTGGGTCAGGCCGCAGTTATGGGCGATGTCGCTTGCTTTGGAAGACCAGGGGGAGATAGTGCCGGGGCGGGGGGTAATGAGAAACAGCTGACCGCTGGGGGTGTGTTCAGGAATGGTCGGGCCATAGCGCAGGAGCTGGCCCAAGGTCGCTCGCTCGGGCGGCGACAGGGGGGCCGACAGCTCGGCAAAATGCACGTATTCCGCGTAAACGCTCTCTATCTCTACTCCGCTCTCTACTCCACTCGCCGTTGCCATCTGTGCAAAGCGTTGCAACAGTTTTTGGATACGAAACTCAGACAGTGCAGGCGCACCTCGCAAGATTTCCATATGACCTTTCTCACCAAGTTTTAAAGTGTGGGGGGATTTGAGACGCGCGTATTATAGGGATCTGGCTCACGCCGGACAAACGTTTTTCTTGATTTACCGAGTGTGACTCGGTGCACACTCTCTGGTATAAAGGTCCCTCTTTTCTGACAAATGCCGATTTTTTCAACAAGGGTACTCACCTACTTGCGCTGCATTTTTCGACTGTTTATCGGGCTGATGTTGCTGCTGACCCTGGTCGGCTGCGACTTCTACACCCCCTCCAGCCAGCTGGAACAGATCCGCCAACGGGGCGAGATCCGGGTTGGCACCATCTATGGCTCCACCTCTTATTACCAGCGTGACGACCTCGCCCAGGGGTTCGATTACGAGCTGGCGAAGAGCTATGCCGACTGGTTGGGGGTCAAGCTCACCATAGTCCCTGTCTATTCCATCGCCGAACTGGTCGAGCTGCTTGAGAAAGGCAAGCTGGATCTCGCCGCCGCCGCCATCGTCGTCACCCCGGAGCGGCGTGCCCTGTTTCGCTTCGGCCCCGGTTTTTATCAGGTCTCCCCCAAGCTGGTGTATCGCTATGGCTCGCCCAAGCCAAAGGACATTGGCGATCTGAAAGGCTCCATAGTGGTACCGGCAGGCTCCACCGGTGAGGATCTGCTCAGGGAGCTGGCCAAGGAGTACCCCGGGCTGAAATGGAGCACCAACCGGGACGCGGACGTGGAAGAGCTGCTCAAGCAGGTGGCCGACGGCAAGATTGATTACACAGTGGTGCAGGATACGGTGCTGGCCCGCACCCAGCGCTACTACCCCGAGCTCACCGAAGGGCTAACGCTCTCCAAGAACCAGACGGTGGCCTGGGCCATGACCAAGCTGCCCGACGACAGCCTCTACGCCAGCATCATCGACTTCTTCGGCCAGCGCTTCATGGATGGCGCCATCGCCAAGCTGGACGAGAAGTACTTCGGCCATGTGCAGAACTTCGACTTCGTCGACACCCGCACCTTTTTGCAGCGGGCCAAGAGCCTGCTGCCCAAGTATCAGGATCTGTTCAAGACTCATGCCCGCATGGTGGACTGGCGTCTGTTGGCGGCCATCAGCTATCAGGAGTCCCACTGGGACCCGCAGGCCCGCTCCTACACAGGGGTGCGCGGCATGATGATGCTGACCGAGCCCACCGCCAAGGCGATGGGGGTCAAAGACAGAACTCATCCGGCGGAGAGCATCGAGGGTGGCGCCCGCTATCTGCAGCATATGATGGAGAAGGTGCCCGCCTCAGTGCCCGCCGATGAGAAGGTGTGGTTTGCCCTCACCGCCTACAACATCGGCTATGGCCACATGATGGATGCCCGTCGTCTGACCAAGGAGCTGGGCAAGAATCCCGATGCCTGGAGCGATGTGAAAGAGGTGCTGCCTCTGCTGCAGCAGGCACGCTGGCACCGCAAGGTCCGCTACGGCTATGCCCGTGGCGGTGAGGCTCGCAACTACGTCAACAACGTGCGCCAGTACTACCAGAGCCTGCTCTGGCTCGACAACGAGCAGCAAAAAGCACACAGACGTGAAGAGCTGGATGAGGACGACAGCAGCGAGCCACAGAGCACAGAGCGCCCCACCGTCATCGCCGAAGTGGTCAAGCAGATCACACTGCGTTGAGCCCTTGTTGACAGATTTGTTTTCCGGGTGAGTTCTCTGTTACCATCCAGACAGACCGGAGCCTGTCCGAAATTGTTTTTATCGCTTTATTTCATCAAGTTAACTACTGGTAGACAGCATTTTCGGATAGGCTCCATTCGTAGTACCAAATGGCCACCCAATGGGAGGAGACCAAGATGCGAGCTCGCAGAAGAACCACTCTGGTCAGAAAAGCCAAGAGCGCCTGGAGCCCCAGACGCAAACTCAAGCTCAATGACATCAAACGCAAGATTTGGCGCAGAAACCGCTCCTACACCTTGCTGATAGCAGAACACACAGCATAAACCCGGCATTTGCCGGGTTTTTTTATTCTCTTATGGTTGCGCGGCCGGGGTCGCCTCAAAGATCACCGACCGCTTCGATACCAGGCAGTTGCAGTGATTGCAGAAGTAATCCACGGCACCGCACGCCTTGAGCCGCTCCAGCTCCTGCTGGCAGGCAGGACACAAAGCCCGGACTCGATAACGGGCCTGACACTGGCTACAACTCACCTCGCGGCTACGGCTGTCCAGCGCTGTGTTGCAGGCCGGGCAAATCAGGGAATTCATACTCGACTCCTCTCAAAGTGGATCTGCTGTGGGCCAACCCACAGCAGATCCCCCTCGCCTCTTCCCAAGAAAAAACGGCTGCCGGTGAGGGCAGCCGCTGGGCCTTATTTCTTGGTTTTGGCCTTGAGCAGGCGCTTGCGTTGACGCTCCTGGCTCAGGGTCATGGTGTTCTTCCGCCCCTCGAACGGGTTGGCAGACTCCTGGAACTCGACCCGGATCGGGGAGCCCATGATCTTGAGCGACTTGCGGAAGTAGTTGATCAGATACCGCTTGTACGAATCCGGCAGGTCATTCAACTGGTTGCCGTGGATCACAATACGGGGCGGATTGTAACCACCGGCGTGGGCATATTTGAGCTTGACGCGGCGACCGTTGACCATGGGCGGCTGGTGATCTTCCTGCGCCATCTGCATGATGCGGGTCAGCATGGCGGTACTGGTACGGCGGGTGGCGGACTGGTACGCCTCCTGAATGGATTCGAACAGGTGGCCGACACCGCTGCCGTGCAGGGCGGAGATGAAGTGAACACGGGCGAAATCGATGAAGCCCAGGCGTCTGTCCAGCTCGTTCTTGACGTCCTCTTTCACCTTCTGATCCAGGCCGTCCCACTTGTTCACCACCAGTACCACCGAGCGGCCTGAGTGGAGCACGAAGCCGAGGATGCTCAAGTCCTGATCCGTGATGGTCTCCTGGGCATCGATCACCAGCAGGCAGACGTTGGCATCTTCAATGGCTTTGAGGGTCTTGATGACGGAGAACTTCTCCACCGTCTCGTGCACCTTGCCACGACGACGCACACCGGCGGTGTCGATGATGACGTACTTCTGCTCGTCACGCTCCATCGGAACATAGACGGAGTCGCGGGTGGTGCCTGGCATGTCATAGACGATGACGCGGTCTTCACCCAGCATGCGGTTGGTCAGGGTCGATTTGCCGACGTTGGGGCGACCGACGATGGCGAACTTGATGGGCAAGTCGGCGAACGGGGTCTCCTTGGTATCTTCCCTGGTATCGAGATCACCGGCGGCTACCATGCGCAGCAGGGCTTCTTCGTCGAAGTCCTCCTCTTCTTCATCCTGCGCATCTTCTTCGGCAGCGGCGTCGACCAGGGTTTCCAGATGGGGAGCCAGGGCCAGTTCCAGCAGGCTCAGCACGCCACGACCGTGAGCGGCCGCGATCTGGTAGACATCGCCCAGCGCCAGGCTGTAGAACTCGGACACGGCGGAATCACCGTCGATGCCGTCGGTCTTGTTGGCCACCAGAAACACCTTCTTGTGGGTCTTGCGCAGATGCGCTGCGATAGCCTGATCGGCTGCCGTCAATCCTGCGCGCGCATCCACCATAAACAGCACCACATCGGCTTCTTCGATGGCCAGCAGGGATTGCTCGGCCATCTTCAGCTCGATCCCCTCTTCGGTGCCATCGATACCGCCGGTATCAACCACGATAAATTCCAGCTCGCCCAACTTCGCCTGACCGTATTTACGGTCCCGGGTCAAACCGGGGAAGTCGGCCACCAGGGCATCCCGGGTACGGGTCAAGCGGTTAAACAGGGTGGATTTCCCCACGTTGGGGCGGCCCACCAGGGCTACTACAGGAGTCATAAAAGCCTCATTCTCAAGACGACAAAGGCTCCGGGTCCGAAGACCAGGAGCCGGATATTCACATTGACGGACGATCAGGGACGCGGGATAGCGTACAACTTGCCGCCACGGCTCTGCACATACAGGGTGTCACCGTCCACCAGGGGGGCGGCATAGAGACCACTGCTGTCGAGCTGCTGCATGGCCTTGATGGTACCGTCGGTACGATCCAGCCAATACAGGTAACCTTCCACATCGCCGACCACCACATAGTCACCCAGGATGACAGGGGCCGTGACGGTGCGATTTTCCAGCTGGGTGTTGGACCACAACTCAAGCCCGTTGCGTCTGTCTACAGCAAACAGATGGCTGCGGCTGTCAGTCAGCACTATGGCATTGCCGGTCACCGCCATGTCGCGGTAGCCGGAATACTTGCGCTTCCACACCTCGTCACCGGTCATCAGCTTGCGTGCCATCAGCTGGCCATTATAGGCGATGGCATAGAGCTCATCGCCCGCGATCAGCGGCGTCGCATCCACGTCCACCATGCGATCCAGCTCGGTCGCACCGCGCGGATCCGCCACCTTGGACTGACGCACCGGCTGACCGTTGCTCAGCAGGGCTATGCCCACCTTGCCATCGGCGCGGCCATAGAGCACGGCGCCGTTGGTGATGACGGGGGCACCGGCACTGCGCAGGGTCAGCGGCGGCTGCTCTTCAGCCAGGGTCCATTGCAGCTTGCCTTCATCGGTATCGAGAGCCACCAGACGACCGGACGTGGTCAGCACCACCACACGACCGTCTTCGACGGCGGGGCTGGCCACCACTTCACCCGGCACTGTGGTCTGCCACAGCACTTCCCCGTTCTCTTCGTTCAGGGCGTAAACCACCCCGTTCTCGGAGCCGAGGAACAGCTTGCCATAACGGGCAACCAGGCCGCCGGAGAGACGGGCACTGCGCTTCTCGGCGTTGACCGGCAAATCGGCCAGATCCACGCTCCACAACTCTTTGCCGCTCGCACGATCAAAAGCCGTTACGTCGCCATCGCGGGCTGCGGCATAGATGCGCTCCTCTTCCACCACCGGCTTGAGCTGGGAGTAGAAGTCGCCGATGCCATCGCCGACAGACGAGGACCAGGCGGTGTCAGCGGTGAAGGCAGATTCAACCACGGGCAAAGGCGCCATGGGGTTGAGATCTTCTTCCGAGCTGAACAGGGAACACCCCTGCAGGGCGAATGAGACTGCCGCCCCCAAGGCCACCATTTTGAACAAATTACGCATCCGGAGCACCACCTGTGGTCACGGCTGGCAGCGCCAGATCGTCCATCTTCAGCTTGAGCTCGGCGCTGCCCTGCAGACCACCGGCATCAGCCGCTGCCTGATAAGCATCGCGGGCCTCTTCGGCCTTGCCCTGCTTGTAGAGTATGTCGCCACGCACTTCCGCCACCTGGGCTTTGAAGGCATCGTTGTTGATCTTGCCAAGCTGGGTCAGGGCCTCGTCAGCCTTGCCCTGATCGTTCAGCACACGGGCCAGACGCAAAGCAGCGATGGGACGAATGCTCTCATCGCCATTGCTCGCGACCTGAGTCAGCTGTTCGGCAGCCAGATCCAGCTTGTTCGCCTTGACGGCAGCCACAGCCAGTTGCAGGGCAGCTAGCTCGGCATAAGCCTCACCCTTGTGATCAGTGATGAAGGTTTGCACCTGTTCGAAGGTGGCAGCATCACCCTTGGCCAGCTGGGCCGAGATCTCGTTGTAAGCCTGAGAGGCAGCTTCCTGATTGGTGAGCTGATAGTCGTTGTAATAGCGCCAGCCAAAGAGTCCGACCAGACCGATAACAGTTCCTGCGAGCACCGAGGTTCCGTTCTCTTTCCACCAGCTCTTGATGACCTCAACCTGTTGTTCTTCGGTGGTATAAACTTCCACTGCTTAGTCTCCTTTGGCTGCCAGCAGGGCAATGGCGGCGTCGACCGTGACGGTCTGTTGCTCAGCCTGGCCACGCAGATATTTGATGGTGATCTCCCCGTTTTGCACCTCGGTCTCGCCAAGGATCAGGGCAATGGCCGCGCCGCTCTTGTCGGCACGCTTGAGTTGTTTCTTGAAATTGCCGCCACCGCAGTGGCTCATCAGGCGCAAATCCGGCAGGGCATCGCGCAGACGCTCTGCCAACTGGAACCCTGCCTGCTCGGTACCCTCACCCACCATGGCCAGATACACATCCACCGCAGGACGGATATCGGCATTGAGTTCAAGCGTTTCGAGCATCAGCACCAGACGTTCCATGCCCATGGCAAAGCCCACGGCCGGCGTTGCCTGACCACCGAGCTGCTCCACCAGACCGTCGTAACGGCCACCGGCACAGACAGTCCCCTGGGCACCCAGGCTGGTGGTGACCCACTCGAACACGGTCAGGTTGTAGTAGTCAAGACCCCGAACCAGACGCTCGTTCACTTCATATTTGATGCCGGCAGACTCAAGCAGGCGTTTGAGCCCCTCGAAATGGGCCAGACTCTCTTCCCCCAGATGGTCGAACAGGCGCGGAGCCTTCACCAAAATGGCCTTTACCTTCTCATCCTTGGAGTCGAGCACCCGCAGCGGGTTGCTGTACATGCGCCGCTGGCTCTCTTCGTCCAGCTGATCCTTGTACTGCTCCAGATAGGCTACCAGCGCATCGCGGTAAGCGGCGCGCTCACTGCTCTGACCGAGCGTGTTGAGCTGCAGGGTGACGTGATCGCTGATGCCGAACAGACGCCACAGACGGTGGGTCAGCATGATGAGCTCGGCGTCAATATCCGGCCCGTTGATGCCAAACAGCTCGACCCCGAACTGATGGAACTGGCGGTAACGGCCCTTCTGGGGACGCTCGTGGCGGAACATGGGACCCATGTACCACATCCGGCGTTCCTGGTTATAGAGCAGGCCGTGCTCGATACCGGCACGCACGCAGCTGGCTGTCCCTTCCGGACGCAGGCTCAGGCTGTCGCCGTTGCGGTCCTCGAAGGTATACATCTCTTTTTCGACCACATCGGTCACTTCACCGATGGCACGCTTGAACAGATGAGTCTGCTCGACGATCGGCATGCGTACTTCGCTGTAGCCATAGCTGGCAACCACCTGGCGCAGTATCTGTTCTACTTTCTGCCATACCGGGCTCTGCTCCGGCAGGCAATCGTTCATACCGCGAATAGCTTGGATCTGTTTTGCCACGTTGATACTCGAGAAAAGACGTGAAATTTGGCCGCATTATAGGGATTTTCGACCCCGAGGTAAAATCAGGGTGTTCCAAAGCGGGATTTAAAATCAGCAACCTAAAGACGGGGCCACCCTAGGTGGCCCCACATTGGCTCAACCTTTATCCACCTGGATCTGGTTGGCTGGATCCAGCATGGCCGCCCGGGCGCGAATACGGCGCTCCAGGATCGGGATGAGATCCTTGTTGTCGAGCCGGTCGACCCGCTGCCCCCCCTCGTAGAAGGCGCTCTTGTTGGCCGCCCCCGCTAGCCCAAGGTCAGAGACCAGAGCCTCACCCGGGCCGTTCACCACACAGCCGATGATGGAAACATCCATCGGTGTAATGATGTCTTCCAGCCGCTCTTCCAGGGCATTGACGGTGGCGATCACATCGAACTCCTGACGGGAGCAGGAGGGACAGGCGATGAAGTTGATACCGCGGGAACGGATGCGCAGGGATTTGAGGATATCAAAACCCACCTTGATCTCTTCCACCGGGTCAGCCGCCAAGGAGATGCGGATGGTATCGCCGATGCCATCCGCCAGCAGCATGCCGAGCCCAACTGCGGATTTCACCGCGCCAGCGCGAAAACCGCCCGCTTCCGTGATGCCAAGGTGCAGCGGCTGCTCGATCTGCTTGGCCAGCAGGCGATAGGCACCGATGGCCAGGAAGACGTCAGACGCCTTGACGCTTACCTTGAAGTTGTCGAAGTTGAGGCGATCCAGGTAGTCCACATGGCGCATGGCTGACTCGAGCAAGGCCTCCGGGGTCGGCTCGCCGTACTTCTCCTGAATGTCTTTCTCCAGAGAGCCGCCATTGACGCCGATGCGGATCGGGATGTTGTAGTGGCGCGCGCAATCGACCACGGCACGTACCCGCTCTTCGTTACCGATGTTACCCGGGTTGATGCGCAGGCAGTCGGCGCCGTACTCGGCCACTTTCAGGGCGATGCGGTAGTCGAAGTGGATATCGGCGACGATGGGAATGCGGGTCTGTTGCTTGATGAGCCTGAAGGCTTCAGCCGCTTCCATGGTGGGTACCGAAACCCGGACTATGTCGGCGCCGACCCGCTCGATCCGCCGGATCTGCTCGACGGTGGCGGCCACATCCGTGGTCTTGGTGTTGGTCATGGTCTGCACAGTGATGGGGGCATCGCCCCCAACCGGCACGTTACCGACCATGATCTGCTTGGATTTACGACGAATAATGGGAGATTCGTGAGCGGACATGGCGGACAGATTACTCCTGCGGCAGTGAGAGGCGAGCAGTCCGGCCGTTGTTGTAACGGCTCATGTCGATGGACTTGCCCTGATACTCGATATTGACCGCCATGGGCGCGCCAATGATGAGCTTGAGCGGCTCGGATCCTTCCAATACCAGTTGATCATTTGCTTTTTTCAGACCGCTGAACAGCGTCTTGCCATTGGCATCCTTGACGTCAAGCCAGCAGTCTGCGGTGAAGTTCATCTTGAGTTGGGAGGCAGTGGCTGCATCACTCACTGTCTCGCCTTCCCCAGCCGATGTTGCCACCTCAGCGGACACATCCGTTGCAGCTGCACTGCTTGGGGTCGCTGGCGCAGCGGTTGCAGCAGCACTGCTCACGGTCTGCTCAACGGCAGTTGCCGCCGCATCAGAGACCGCCGGCATGACGGCAGGATCCGCCATCTCCATCGCAGGGGCCAGGGTGGCGCCCGGCATATTGCCAGTCACACCCATGTCGGTCGTACTGCTCATTTCTGTTGCCGCCAGAGCCTCGTCACCGGCGGAGCGACGCGCCGTACTCTGCCACCACCAGGCGACGGAGAGCGCGATCAGCACCAGGATCACCAGCCAGGTCACCACCTTGAGCCGACTGTCGTTGGCTTGCTGGCGGGAACGGCGGGAGAAGCTCTGCATGTCGATGTTGTCAGGTGGCGTCAGCCCCAGCTTGTCGTAGGCAGCCAGAATGGTTTCATCCGGGATGCCGACCAGCTTGGCGTAGGTGCGCAGATAACCCCGAATGAAAGTATGGGAAGTCTGTTTGTCATACGTATCTGATTCGATCGCAGCAATCAGGGTCAGACGAAGGTGAATGCGGGACGCAACCTGTTCTCGTGTCCAGCCAAGCTGTTCACGGGCGTTGCGCAGCAGCTGGCCTGGGCCTGCTGCCTGAGAGTCGTCTTGAATATCGTGTGGCTGTTCAGTAGTCATTGGCTAAGTAACGCTTGGCTTGTTGCGAAGTGGGATATTGCCTTACCAGCTCAGTCCCGAATTGGTGAAGGAGTGCCGGTTTGTCCATGGCCTGAGCCAGCCGCAATCTCAACCAGAGACTGCTTTCATTCTCGTCCGACACATCGGCAAAACGGACGAGATAGGCTTGCACATCAGGCAGCTTGCCATCTTTCATGGAAAGCTCAGCCATGTCCAGCAATAACCTTGGATTGCGGGGATTATACCCCAAGGCCAAGCGATAGTACTCGCTTGCTTTATCATTTCTGCGATTTTGAGCGGCGCAAAGTGCCGCATTTTCATAGGTATCGGCAATCCGGATATAGTCGGGTTGACTCACGGCCTGCAGGAATGCCTTCTCCGCCTCGTCGAAGCGGCCTCGGTTGCACAGGAAGGCACCATAGTTGTTCATTGCGTCAGCATTGGACGGATCCATGGCGAGGGCTTTCTTGTAGCTCTCTTCGGCCGCCTTGTAGTCCTCTACCTGCTGGTAGAAGTAGGCGAAGCCGATCTGGACCTTGGGGTTGTCGGGGTCGTATTGAAGGGCGCGATCAAGGTTGAACTTGGCCTGTTCGGCATTGCCCTGTCGCAAATATTGAATACCTAAATCCAGACGGGTCTGAGCAGCCGCCTTGAGGTCGGGACCCACTTCACGCTGGGTAGAGTTCTGGCCAGCGTAAGTGGTCTCGGTAACACAGCCGGGCAGCGCGCTGAGCGCTGCCACTACGATCAATGTACGTGTATCCATTCCCTGACTATACAATGGCTTAGCAAGTTAAACCATTTTGACGGAAATCCCATCCTGTTGCATCCGATTTTTCATGGTGCGCTTGGTGCGATCAATGACCTCCCCCACCAGCTGACCACAGGCGGCATCAATGTCGTCACCACGGGTCTTGCGGACGATGACGGTGAAGCCATATTCCATCAACACCTTGGAGAAACGGTCGATGCGGCTGTTGCTCGGCTTGCCATAGGGATTGCCCGGGAAGGGATTGAACGGGATCAGGTTGATCTTGCTCGGGGTGTCTTTGAGCACCTTGGCCAGCTCGTGGGCATGCTGCATGTCATCATTGATGTGATCGAGCAGCACATACTCCACGGTCACGCGACCGCCGTTGGCATTGGACTTGGCCAGATAACGGCGCACACCGGCGAGGAAGTCCTCGATGTTGTACTTGTCGTTGATCGGCATGATCTCGGAGCGCAGCTTGTCATTCGGCGCATGCAGGGAGATAGCCAGAGCCACATCAATTTGATCGCCGAGAATGTCCAGCGCAGGCACCACACCCGAGGTGGAGATAGTGACACGACGCTTGGAGATGCCGTAACCGAAGTCATCCATCATAAGGCGCATGGCCGGTATCACATTGGCGAGGTTGAGCAGCGGCTCACCCATGCCCATCATCACAACGTTGGTGATGGGGCGCTTGCCACCGACGATTTTGGCGGCGCGCCACACCTGGCCGATGATCTCGGACACTTTCAGGTTGCGGTTAAACCCCTGTTGAGCGGTGGAGCAGAATTTGCACGCCAGCGCACAACCCACCTGGGAGGAGACGCACAGGGTCGCCCTGTCCTCTTCCGGGATGTAGACGGTTTCCACTTCCTGACCGCCCACCTGCAGCGCCCACTTGATGGTGCCGTCAGAGGAGCGTTGTTCACGGCTCACTTCCGGCGCCCGGATCTCGGCGATCGTCTTCAGGCGCTCGCGCAGTACCTTGTTGACGTTGTTCATCTGATCGAAATCATCACAACCGAAGTGATAAATCCACTTCATGATCTGATCTGCCCGGAATGGCTTCTCGCCCAGTTCGACGAAGAAGGCACGCATGGCATCCCGATCAAGATCCAGCAGGTTGGTTTTTATTTCGCTCATCAAAGGCCTCAGTCCACAAACTACATAAATTATTGGCTGACGATGTCAGGGGGCGGCATTGTACAAATAATGGGTCTGGCTTTCTACCCGGAGAATAAGGGGATATTGACCAAAAGGCCAAAAAACAAAAGGGAGCCGAGGCTCCCTTGATCATCTTCAAACGCCAGAATCAGCCGCGCGGGCAGATCTCGTCGTCGGAGAAGAAGTAGGCAATTTCACGGGCGGCAGAGGCCGGCGCGTCGGAACCGTGCACGGCGTTGCGGTCGATGCTCTCGGCGTAGCAGGCACGCAGGGTGCCGGCCAGGGCCTCTTTCGGGTTGGTCGCCCCCATTATTTCACGATGACGGCGGATGGCGTCTTCCCCTTCCAGCACCTGTACCATGACAGGACCAGACATCATGAAGCTGACCAATCCGTCATAGAAAGGCTTGCCCTGGTGTTCGGCATAGAAACCAGCGGCTTGCTCGCTGCTCATGTGCAGCATCTTGGCGGCGATGACTTTCAGACCCGCGCTCTCGAAGCGGTTATAGATGGCACCGATCAAGTTTTTGCTGACTGCATCCGGCTTGACGATAGAAAAGGTACGTTCGATGGCCATTGAGATCTTTCCTTAACTACAGAGTTTTATTGTTAGAATCCATGTTCGGCGGCGATTATACGTAAACAAAAACCGAAATAACACACAAAAAAGCAACTTTTTATTAAACAAACACGTCCTTAAAACAACATCACCACTCATCTTGGCCCAGTGCGGCAGGAAAAAATGTGCGCTTGTGCACGATAGCCGTGTTAAGCCCCTGAAACCCTGCCTATTGCTCACTAATGCAGCACTGCTGAAAAGGGCACCCTCA